>DAOVRB010000076.1 GCA_030628325.1 Methanomicrobiaceae archaeon
GGTATCGGGAATTGAACAGACAGAAAGGGATGTGCAGGGGAAAAACACTGAGGTTGTTAAGATAGACCACGTTGAATTAGGAGAAGTTGTAACGAGTTTTGTCCTTTGCCCGCCTACAACACTCCAGGTTCTTTTTAATTATCTTAAGGATGCAACAAAAAGTCAGGAAATTGATACAGGTGCTATTGATCCAGTATCTGCGCAGGTTGCCATGCTTGTATATAGCGGTATGGATTCCCATGCCATTGAAAACATGGTCAGTCTTTCTCATGAGGAACTTGAAAGCCTGTATGACAAATTAATTGAGATGAATATTGCTGAAGTTGCTATGACAAGACGTGAAGTGAAATTAACAACCAAAGGAGTCCGTTTTGTCAGTAATGCTACAAGAATATAAAATGTGCAGATTTATCTTTTAGTATATAAACAAATATGTATATGTCTAAACAGATCCGCTACTCCCTCCTATACCAACTTAACGCCACCTTAATGGACTTCAATTTTCCACTGAAATCTGTATTCAACCCAACTTTGCTAGTCAAAAGAAATAAGAGTGTTCTTAGTCAAGTTTTGATTTGATTAAAATGCAAACAACACTAAGAACATATGAAATTGTTCCGAACCAAAATATATCCTTTCTGTCAATGCCGACTTAAAAATAACCAATGAAAATCGTTTTTTGCGATTCACACCACCCTTCAGAGGAAGGGTGTTGTTTTAGAAAGTTTCTTTGGAAACTTTCGATTCACACCACCCTTCAGAGGAACGTCGTTGTTTTATAAAGTTTGCTATGGAAATTTGTAATCTGGGCTAAATGCCCGCATTATTACGTAAATTTGCAATATGGGTTAGATACTTGGTTCTTTTGCGGGCAGAAAATACACAAATTTTCATGGTTTAGATGAGTGACCAGAGGTCTCATGAGATTTTTTTAAAAAACTTTCATTTCCATTACTTCTAAAAATGATGCTCGTAACTATAATTATCCCTCCAGACAAATATATGAAAGTACCAGATCATGAAAAATATCATAATAAAAGGTGCAAGAGAACACAACCTGAAGAATATCACTGTAGAACTTCCGCGTGACAAATTCATTGTCATTACCGGTGTTTCCGGTTCAGGGAAGTCAACGATTGCATTTGATACCCTATACGCCGAAGGGCAGAGGCGGTATGTTGAATCACTCTCCACATACGCCCGGCAATTTCTCGGGTTGATGAATAAACCTGATGTGGATTCAATCGAAGGCCTGTCACCTGCCATTTCAATTGAACAGAAGACCACATCAAAAAACCCGAGAAGTACCGTAGGAACCGTGACAGAAATATATGATTATCTGCGTCTTCTTTTTGCAAGAATTGGTGTTCCATACTGCCCTGAGCACAATATAAAGATAGAATCACAATCTCCTGAAAAAATTGCTGACACAATAGCCTCTGATTTTGCAGGGATTATTACAATACTCTCCCCGGTTGTCAGGCAGAAAAAAGGTACCTATCAGCAGCTTCTTACAGATCTGAACACAGAGGGTTTCACCCGAGCCCGTGTTGACGGTGAAATTGTCAGAACTGATGAAGAGATTACACTTGAGCGCTATGTTAAACATGATATTGATGTTGTAATAGACCGGTTCATCCCGGATGACCGCTCACGCCTTGTTGAGGCCTGTGAAAATGCCCTGAAAAAATCAGACGGACTCGTAATTGCAGCAGACAAAGACGGGCATGAACATATGTATTCCGCAAATTTGTCCTGTCCTGTCTGTGGAATATCATTTGAAGAACTCCAGCCAAGAATGTTCTCATTTAACAGTCCCTTTGGTGCCTGCAAGGAGTGCAATGGGCTTGGAATAAAAATGGAACTTGATCCTGCTCTTATTATCCCTGATAATGAGAAATCAATCGCTGACGGTGCGGTTGCGATATACCGTAATTTCCTTGATGGTTACCGTGTCCAGTATCTTTCAGCGGTAGCACAACACTATGGTTTTGATGTTTTCACTCCAATTAAAAATCTCTCTAAAAAACAGTATAATGCCCTGATGTACGGTTCACCTGAAAAAATACAGTTTTCCATGAGGATGAAAAAGGGCGAGGCATTTTTCTCTCATAACGGTTTCTGGGAAGGGCTTCTTCCACAGGCTGACCGCCTGTATACCCAGACCAAATCCGAATACCGGAGAAAAGAACTTGAAAAGTTCATGCGCATATCAGAGTGCCCTTCATGTCATGGAAAACGCCTGAAAGAAAAAGTGCTCGCAGTAAGAATTGCCGGGAAATCAATTATTGACGTTACCAATTTCTCAATCTATTCCTGCCTCACTTATTTTGATGAGATTGAGCTTACAGATAAAGAACAGGAAATTGCCCGCCAAATCCTCAGGGAGATTCAATCGCGTCTGATGTTCCTTGAACAGGTCGGGCTTGGATATTTAACCCTGTCAAGGAATGCAGGCACACTCTCCGGTGGCGAAGCACAGAGGATCAGGCTTGCAACACAGATTGGCTCAAACCTTACGGGTATACTTTATGTGCTGGATGAACCCTCAATCGGACTGCACCAGAAAGATAATCACAAACTTATTGAAACACTGCAAAAACTCCGTGACCTTGGCAACACACTCATTGTTGTTGAACATGATGAGGATACGATACGACGGGCAGACTATGTAATTGACATGGGACCTGGTGCGGGTCTGCACGGCGGTGAAATCGTAGCTGAGGGAACACCCTCTGAAATAGAAAATAATCCCGTATCCCTGACAGGAAAGTATCTGTCCGGCAAATTAAAGATAGTAACTCCCAAAAAGAGAAGAGCTGCAGGTTCCTGTATCCGCCTGAAAGGATGTCGCCAGAACAACTTAAAAAATATTGATGCAAATATTCCTATAGGCCTTTTTACTGTTATAACAGGCGTTTCAGGAAGCGGGAAATCAACACTGATCTATGACACCCTGTACAGGGCTTTAATGCATGAGATTAACCAGTCGCGGGTTATACCCGGGGATTATGAAGATCTCTCCTTTGATTCGGAGATAGATAAGGTAATAGTAATTGATCAAAGCCCTATAGGAAGGACACCGCGTTCAAACCCTGCAACATATACGAAAGTCTTTGATGAAATCAGGAAGATCTTTGCAGAGACAAAAGAGGCAAAAATGAGAGGCTATAAACCCGGGCGTTTTTCCTTTAATGTAAAAGGTGGCCGTTGCGAAGCCTGCAGTGGTGACGGTCTCATAAAAATTGAGATGAACTTCCTGCCTGATGTTTATATTGAATGTGAAGAATGTAAAGGTAAACGCTATAATGCCGAGACTCTTGAAGTTAAATACAAGGGCAAATCAATTGCAGATGTGCTCGGTATGACTGTTGAAGAGGCACTCTGCGTCTTTGAGAATATCCCTAAGATCAGAAACAACCTCAATACACTTTCACGTGTCGGACTGGATTATATTAAACTGGGCCAGAGTTCAACAACTCTCTCCGGTGGTGAGGCGCAGAGAATAAAATTAACCCGCGAACTTTCAAAGAAAGCAACCGGTAAGACGATCTATCTGCTTGATGAACCGACAACCGGACTGCACTTTCATGATGTAAATAAACTGATTAGTGTCTTAAATGATCTTGTAGGTAAAGGAAATACGGTTGTAGTTATCGAGCACAATCTTGATGTTATCAAATCAGCAGACTACATCGTAGATCTTGGCCCTGAGGGAGGGGACGGTGGCGGCAGAATTATCGCAACCGGGACACCTGAAGAAGTAGCGAAAGTAAATGAAAGTTATACAGGACAGTTTCTTGCACCACTGCTAAAAGATTAGATGAGGAGTTCTCCTTCTTATGATAAGGATAATATGAATATGATTGATCTCTCTGTACTCCCGGAAGAACCAGGCTGTTACCTGTTTCATGACGTAAACGGTACCATTATTTACATAGGGAAAGCCAAAAATCTTAAAGTCCGCATCTCAGGTTATTTCAGCAGACAGGAGAGGGATCCAAAGACTGAGGCACTTGTCCGTTCAATAGAATCTCTTGATTTTATTGTTACGGACAATGAAGTGGAGTCATTAATTCTCGAAAATACGCTGATAAAAAAACATCAGCCACATTACAATATTGATCTTAAGGACTCCAAAAATTATGCATATATTTCCATTTCTGATGAAAAATTTCCGGGAATTTGGATTGCAAGAAAAAATACAGGTCCGGGGCTCTATTACGGCCCTTTCGTCTCTGCCAGAGAGAGAGATTATATCCTCTCAGTTGTAAAAAAAACTTTTAAACTCCGGTCCTGCAGGCAACTTCCAAAACGCCCATGTCTGAGATATCATATGGGTTCGTGTATATCTCCCTGTACAGGAAATGTTAGTACAGATGAATATCACGCTCTGGTTGCAAAGGCGGATTCTGTTCTCAGGGGAAACACAGGAGAACTGATTACAACACTAAACGCAGAAATGGCGCAGAAATCTTCAGAACATAAGTATGAGGAGGCGATAGTGCTTCGCGATCAGATAACGGCAATAAAGCATCTTGATGAACGTCAGCATGTAGATCGCCAGAAATCATATGATGAAGATATCATCAATTATCTTATTCGTGAAGGTGTTGTCTATCTCATACTATTTCATGTGTACAGAGGCACTCTTACCGATAAACAGGAATATGTTTTTGATTTCTCTGATGAAGCTGTAGAGGAGTTTATTATACAGTATTATTCAGAGAACGAACCCCCGTCCGAACTTATACTATCCAGACCTGTAAGCGGGGCAATAAGAGAATTTCTCTCTTACCAGAAAGGAAAGACGGTTCGGGTAAAAATACCCAGACGCGGGGAAAAAAAGGATCTTCTGAATCTTGTTGCAAAAAATATCGAACTTTCCTTCTTTGGCGGGGAGGCCAAAGTTGAAGAACTCAGGAAGCGTCTTCATCTTCCGGAACCACCTGTTGTTATAGAGTGTTTTGACATATCACATCTTGCAGGGACGATGATGGTCGGTTCAATGGTCCAGTTCAGATTTGGCAGGCCTG
Source organism: Methanomicrobiaceae archaeon (assembly GCA_030628325.1). Taxonomy (GTDB): domain Archaea; phylum Halobacteriota; class Methanomicrobia; order Methanomicrobiales; family Methanomicrobiaceae; genus DAOVRB01. The sequence goes on from DAOVRB010000076.1 coordinate 5,037, forward strand.
ACAAACGTAATTACAGGAGATTTAAGATCAAAACAGTTGATCATGTGGATGATTTTGCTGCTATTGCAGAGGTTGTCCGCCGCAGGTATTTGAGGCTGAAAAATAACGGGGACGAATATCCGGATTTAATTATCATTGACGGCGGCAAAGGGCAGTTGTCTGCCGCAGGAATGGAACTTGAGAAACTGGGACTTAAGATACCACTAATTTCTATTGCAAAACGTGAAGAAGAGATATATGTGCCGGGATTTTCGCATCCCCTGCCGATAAAAAAGAATGAGAAAGCGTCATTGTTTGTCCGGGAGATACGCGATGAGGCACATCGTTTTGCTATAAAGTATAACCGTCTTCTCAGAAAAAAGGAGATGAGAGATGACTGATTTTAAACTGGTTTCCGCTTTTGAACCAAAAGGCTCTCAACCTGATGCGATAGATGCGTTATCTGAAGATCTCAGGTCAGGTACACAATTCCAGACCCTTTTAGGGGTGACAGGGTCGGGAAAGACATTCACAATAGCAAATGTAATCAGTAAAATACAGAAACCCACTCTTGTAATTGCCCACAATAAAACCCTCGCAGCCCAGTTATACAATGAATTTCTGGATTTTTTTCCTGAGAATCGTGTTGAATATTTTGTCTCCTACTATGACTATTACCAGCCTGAATCATACATCCCACAGAAAGATCAGTACATCGAAAAGGATGCTCAGATTAATCCTAAGATTGAACAGATGCGCCTTGCGGCAACTGCATCCCTTCTGTCACGGGATGATGTGATTGTTGTTGCATCCGTATCCTGCATTTACGGTCTCGGGAACCCAAAAAATTACGGAAACCTTGGTTTTGAACTGAAAGTCGGGGATCGGGTTCTCCGGAATGAGATTATTTCCAGGCTTGTTGATATACAGTTTGAGCGCAATGAATTTGAGCTTGCACCAGGCAGGTTCCGTGTGAAAGGGGATACAATTGATCTCGTACCCGGATATTTCCACAATATTATCAGGATTGAA
>DAOVRB010000004.1 GCA_030628325.1 Methanomicrobiaceae archaeon
CAGATTGGAGATGGCTGACATCACCGACAGCAAGACTAAATACTGCAAGAGAACTACTCTGCACTCCATGAAGTACCCTTCTTAACTGCCTTTCAAAGAACAACTGTCCGTTATTTCCGGCAAATGAATCGCTTATCACTTTAAGGTGTTCTCTGAATCTGTCATATTCCGTCCCGTTATTTTCTGTTACACTGCCACCAGTTTCACCATTCTTCCAGCCCCTGAGTGTATTACTCACTCTGTCCTTCCTGCCAGTGCGGTAGAGATGAAAAGTACGGTTTTCAGGCCGGATCATATTTAGCACATCAGTAATCTCATCCGGGTCATTGTAAAACCTGATATCGCCAATGAAATTCCCGCCTGAAATAAAAAAAACAGTGAATTTTGTTCTGCTCGTAAATTCCTTTGCAAGCAGGCTGCCAATACCCTCCTTTAACTTTTCAAAAGCCGGTTTTGGATACGGTAATGAAGCGTCAGGGAGATCCACAACATACAGGAAATCGTTCTCTTCAAGTCCCATATACTCTTTTACATAGAGTTTGTTGTATTTTGCTGAGAGTTTCCAGTCAATATCACGCAACGTATCACCATCAGCATACTCACGGAAAGCTCTGATATCCATGCTTTTTATCGGCGTTATTTTTTCTACATATGCACCTTCTGTGGCCGCATGATATTCCTGATTAAATCTTAGTGATGGATACACAACCACCTGATCGCCTTTTTGTTGTTTGTTGATGACAATTTCTGACCTGAAAAACCGATCTTTTGCAGACATTGTAATTCCGGTAAAGATGATGGTACCCACAGCCAGACTTCTGAATTTGTATCTTAGTCTGCATTTATGATTGCCATCCAATAATGGCATTACATTCTTTCCTGACACAAGGAAAGTACCTGCCGGCAGATTGTCGGCAAACGTGAGTGAAATACCTGGTATATTTTTGCATGTAACCAGAGTTTCTGCCTCCACAACAGTTCCCTGCCGTACAAAACGCTTGCCGGGATTTCGTGTGACCTGTACTGCAGAAGCGACATTATTTATACCACTCAGGAAAAATACGGCACGGTACGTGAGAAACAGGGTCAGTCCAGCCGCTGCAATCAGGGATGGGATGTCATCAAAGACAAATGAAAAAAAAGTAAGCAGGGTGACCAGAGCCAAAAACCACTGTGTGCATCTTGTTAACTGCATCAGGTCACGGCACCCCGATACTCTCAAGGATCTCCTGTACCACCTGTTTTGTGGTAATCCCGTTGATTTCTGCTTCACGGTTTAAGATAAGTCTGTGCTGGAATGCATATCCGGCAACAAATTTCACATCATCAGGAATTACAAAAAAACGTCCCTGGAGCACAGCACAGGCCTTTGCACCACGAATCAGTGCAATTGAACCCCGTGAACTTGACCCCAGTGATAGGTCGCCATGTTCTCTCGTTGCCACGACTATGTCTCTTATGTACTCAATAATCTCATCTTCAATGTGTACATTCCGTGTCTTCTCAATAAAACGGAGAATCTTTTCAGGACTGGCAAGTCTGGATACAGAATTCAGGTATGAATCGAGGTCCAGGTGACCTGTGTGTTCACGCATGATCATTTCAAGTTCACTATCCCCGTCAAGATATTCCGACTGGATGCTGAACATAAACCTGTCTTTCTGTGCTTCAATAAGAGGGAATGTACCTTCCTGCTCATATGGATTTTGTGTTGCAACCGCAAAAAACGGTTTTTCCAGAGAAGTTGTTTCGCCGTCAATTGTAACCTGCCCTTCACTCATTACCTCAATAAATGCAGTCTGGCTCTTTGGCGGGAGACGGTTGATCTCGTCAATCAGAACAATATTTGAAAAAACAGGTCCTTTTTGCTGTATAAATTCATGTGATTCCGCATTCCACGTCCTGATGCCTACAATATCGGCGGGCTGGGTGTCCACCGCACACTGAACCCTTGAAAAGTGACATCCGCTCAGCTCAGCAATAATTTTGACAATTGTTGTTTTTGCAGTGCCGGGAACGCCTTCAATCAGCATGTGGCCGCCTGAGATAATGGCAATGTCAATCAGCCTGATTATATCCTCATTGCCGATGATAAACCTGCCAATATCTTCATTCATCTGCTGAAATGCCAGTGTAAGTTCATTTACTTCATCCTGTGAAATCTCTCTGTTCATATTGTCTCCTTATATTATCTTCCGGTTGACTGCATAAAGCAGTGAAAAGACAGCGGCAGTTATTACAGCTATCTTCAGTATCGTATTCTGTTTCATTCTGTTCATCAGGCTTAGTATTCCGTCTGAGCCGGCGGTCTGCGAGCCTGACTGGTCAACAATGAGATGTTTATCCTGTGTAAGAATATTCTGTATAAACTGTTTATTATCTCTTTTTCCCCGTTCAACATTCATCCCGTTAATGAAAATACTTGGGTCTGACAGCAAAAATATTATTCCCTCACCAATACTCTCATGCACAAATACGGGGTATTCTGAGAGGGATTCTGACTTATCGATTCTGTTATTGCCGTTTTCATCGTCCCAGCTGAGGATAGATGACGTAATAAGAGCCTCACCGCCTGATACATAAGACGGACAGTTCAGCACAATTGTTTCCACTCCGTTTATGACCGTGGCATTGCCTTTTGTATAACAGATCACTAAAGAGGGTTCGTTGTATTCCATATCTACACTTGTCACGTTTCCAGGCACAACCGACATGGTACTGCCAATCGTGTGTAAGAGCCCGTTTGAGACTCCGTTTTCATCAGCAATAAACAGGTGGCCGCCTCCGTGTACAAACTCCCTCAGTATCCCTGTTTCTTCTTCTGAAAATTCTTTATCTGGCGCGATTATCAGGAGTGTTGTATTCGCCTCTGAATTCAGGTCTTTGTAGTCATACAAAAACTTCCCGCCCACATCCTCGACCATATCTGCAAAGACGGATGTTCCGTTCCACTGGGTATTATAACGGCTGTATTCGAGGGATGTTTGTGAAAAATGTGCAGAGATGATCATCAGTGAGATGACAATCAAAATGACCGCAATCCATCTGCCGTAATTCATCTGCTTTCACCTGTTTGTCCTGACATGTGTATCCTTTTTAATTGTGCTGTGCAGTAGCAGAGGTCAATTTCACTGAACGACACTTCCTAATGCTGACAACGCCTCTTCCCACGCTGAAAGAAGGGTGTCCCTGCCTTCGTAAACCGGATTTCTTCCACCGTAAATGACCTCTTCAAAGCGATATATAAATGCCTCCACCCTTTTGTGTGGAGCACTGCCGGCGATAGCCGAAGCCCGTTCTCTTGCAGTCGCAGAATGGGTGAACCGGACTCCTGAAATAATTTCCAGCTCTTCAAAGATGGTGGTGGCAAGGTGCTTTGCGGCCCGTTTTTGTTCTCCTGTGTTAAGCAGTACACTGTACTGTTCACGTACGTTTTCTGGTTTATATTTTCTCTCTGCAGGTGCTTTTGTTTCAGGAATTTCAGTTGCAGATGCAAGGTCATGGGTATCAGTACTTTCTCTGTCTGTACTCTCTGTCTCATCTCTACCCCGTCTGGAACGTCTGATATAATACAATCCTGCACCACCGAAAAACAGGATACACGCACCCCCTACAATCAGAGTTAAGATCAGTGTTACCAGTGAACCTGTTTCAACAGAAACCGAATCACTCTTTGAAGATTTCAGTGGGAAACCCTTCCCACTGAAAGATGCCTGTATTACAACTTCACGTGAATCCGCAGGAACTGTAACAGAACCAAAATAGGTTCCATCTGAGTCTGTTGTAAACTCTGTTGTTTCATTGCCGTCAACAGAGATTGTCACAGGTGCCCGACCGACAGGAATTATCCCGTGAATTGTTTCTGCAACAAGACTTCCGGAGCAGGCAACTGCCTCTCCGTTCGGTGTTACCCGACAGGTGAGATTTATGTTTGTCTCTGATTTATTGAGAGAGAAGAGTATAATATTTGAATATGTCTGTTCCATGACAGAATATGCGAGATGCAGACCACCTGAGATTTTTCTGATTTTGTACGGCAGTTGGTATGTGCCGTTCTCATTTGTCTCTGTGGATGAGTACTCCCTGCTGTCGATAAAGAGAGTTACCTCTTTTCCCTGCGGATAACCTCCTGAGAGGTTGCCTGAAAAAAGAAGGGAATCGGCATATGTACCGGTATCCGGAGATACTGCAAGACTTAACTTATAATCCGGTTGAGCATCCGGTTCAGATTCTGATTCTGTATTCGTAGTCTGCTTCTTTTTTTCAAGCTCATCCACTCTCTTGTCCTGTCCGTCGTCAACTTCACTGACAATTTCCTCAAAGGTTTTTACACTCTCTTTATGTCTGGTTGTGTTAAGCTCGATTTTTTCAGCTGTGCTTTGCATTTTTTCTGAATTTGAAGCATATTTACTATATTCCCCCTTTATTTTATTTCTGAGGGCTTCGCCTTCGTAGACTATTGAATAATATAGTGAAGGGTCGTCTTTATCCTGATATTTAATCTCAAGTTTATTCAACTCTTCAAGGTCTATATTGTCTTCCAGAAGTTGCCGGAGACTCTCATAATTATTCGTATTTTGCTCTTTGAAATCTCCCAGTTCGGATTCGGACATATCCAGATTGAGAACCAGATTGTCAAACTGCTTCATATATCTGGCATATGCTTTCAGGTCATCTTCTGCATCTTCGAAATTTTTAAACTTTATATCAAGAACTATGGTACCGGATGAATCAAGGAAATCCTGCATAAGCGGGAGCATGGTTTCAGTTTTTTCCTGTGAAATTAATTTCAGGGCCTGAGGGTTGAAATGGTATTGGGTTTCTGCATGTGCCTTTATTGTATAGAGTTCAGGTGACTTCGCATGGGGTGTGAGCATTAGAAGAAATACTACAGATAATATGGCAATTGCCAGAAAAAATTTGGTTTTATTATCCATTAATAATCTCCAGAACTTTCTGTGCTACTATAGCGCCGAATATCAGAACTCCTATTGCCACGATGTACTTTACATATCTGATGTACTGTGGTTGCGAAAACGGTGGGTCAATCAATTCAACAATTACCAAAAGCCCGATTAACCAGAGGACAAAAAAGATCTCGAGGTTAATATTTACTGACAGAACCATAAAGAACAGGACAACTATAAGCCAGATGACAAGTACTGCAATCGCTGTCTTTTTTTTGGTTGTTGTCATCTCTATATATATTATCCCCATGTTGATATTTAAATTACTGTACGTGCTGTGACTGTAATGCCGCTACAAACTACTCTGTTGCTATTACCTGTACCATTATTGTACTGTAGTGGTACTGTAATGCAGGTACAAATTTCTCCGACTATAAACTTGTACAACTACAAAATACGGTTCTCTGCAAAAAGTATATTATTACACATAGCATACAGTTGTGTCTGGTGATGGTATGAACAAAATTTCAATAATCTGTTTTGTGATCGCAGTTATGCTTGTAGCCGTGCCTGCATCTGCAGTCACCTCAGAGTCACTGAAGATTGATGTGGGGGCAGGGGGCGATTCAAAAGTAGAATTTGATTATTCTCTAAACTGGCTTGAAAATTTTGCTGTATTCTTAAAGATGGGTGATCCTGCATCTGAGCTAAAAAAAGGCCTGGAAGGTTATTCTGACAAAGAAGTTGAGGTTACATCTGTAAGTGACGGGAAGGCGGCATTCATCGTATATGGTTTTGCCCATGTTACTGAATCCAATGATTCTGTTGCATATAGGACTCCGGTACTGAATTTCACTGATGCGGAAAAAGTTCTGAAAGGTTACTGGTTTGCGCCGCTGATTTCGGTTGACCTGTCTCCTGCCGAAACAACCATCAGGTTCCCTGACAGTTATGAGAAGAAATTCTATAATGCAATTGAAATCCCTTCAATAACGCATAAAATAATGAAATAGTCCCTGTCAGGTTAATATCTGACATTATATTCACCCTGAAAACGTGCATGACCTCTCAAGGTCACGCACTGTTTGATGAAAGTGGCATTTGCCACTTTCATGCTAAATGAGATCCCCGTTTTCAGCAAACAGTGCGTGAACGCTTACGCGTCATGCACATTTTCTGGCAGATTCCTGTATCTGACTGACAGTACCCCCGTTGTATCCCGTCACCAATATTGAGTCTGTCCAACCAACAATTCTACATATAAAACTAAGCTAATTTCAAAGATACAGCAAAACTTTCGTTTTTGAACGCAGTAAGGATCACACAGGAAATTATTATCGATTCAACGTCACTTGAGGCGTCACAATACAACTCCCATGCCCGGTTCAATCCATATTATCGGGAATGTGGGCGTGCTCTGCGATTATATTTTATGTAAGACTGGTGAAAACCACCTGTTTGCTAGAGCGGGAGCTTTAGCTGTTTGTCTGATATTGTATCTATTTTCCAGATTATTGCAATGATGTAGGCCAGAGAGGCCGTTATACTGCGCGTTTTTGAGTATTGCCCGGTGAGTATAATAGGTTATAATCCAGTTGGACAATAGTTATTGTCCTGGCAGATCATCACTGGCTGGACAGGCTCGTAAAAATAATGATGTCCATTCGATATTTTTATTTTTAAATCAGCCAATGTAATAAGATATGGCCAATATCAGTTACGCTAATGGGACTTCATCAATACCTCTTATCGGAGAGACAATAGGCAAAATGCTGGAGAGAATAAGCAATTCCTATCCCAACAATGAGGCGCTTGTATCAGTTGACCAGAATATCAGATGGACATATAGTGAATTTTTAGAAAAAGTGGATGAAGTTGCGCTTAGCCTTATGGCCATAGGGGTCAATAAAGGGGACCGTGTTGGAATCTGGGCGCTTAATTATGCTGAATGGGTTGTTGTTCAGTTCGCAAGTGCAAGATGCGGCGCTATTATGGTGAATATCAACCCCTCATACAGGACATTTGAACTTGAATATACGCTCAAACAGGCAGAAGTTCATACCCTCATACTTCAGGGGAGGTTTAAGAGTTCTGACTATGTGGGTATGTTATATGAGGCATGTCCTGATGTAATTGAATCAAGGGCCGGCAAAATCAGCACTGAAAAATTCCCGTTTTTAAGAAATGTGGTATTCCTCGGCAACGTTCCTTATAATGGAATGTTTGCCTGGGACGAATTTATCGGAAAGGGGAAAAACATAAGTCCGGACGAATTAATCGAGCGTGGAGATTCATTATCATTTGATGAACCCATAAACATCCAGTACACAAGCGGGACAACAGGTTATCCAAAAGGGGTTGTTCTGACCCACCATAACGTCTTAAATAACGGCTATACTATCGGAAACGGGATGAAATTTACTGAAAAGGACAGGCTCTGTATTCCTGTGCCATTCTATCACTGCTTTGGAATGGTTCTTTCAAACCTTGCCTGCGTAACCCACGGTTCGACTATGGTAATTCCATCTCCGGCATTTGATCCTGAAGCTGTCTTAAAGACAATTGACAATGAGAAATGCACCGCAGTTCACGGTGTCCCGACAATGTTTATTGCCGAACTCAAACATCCGAATTTCAACAAATACAAATATGACAGCCTCCGCACCGGGATTATGGCAGGATCGCCGTGCCCGGTTGAGATCATGAAAGCCGTAAACCAGGAGATGAATATGAAAGATATTGTCATCGTCTATGGCCAGACTGAGACCTCTCCCGGAATTACAATGACAACCACAAAAGATCCCCTTGAGATGAGGGTATCAACAGTTGGACAGACCTTCCCGCATGTTGAGATTAAAATTATTGATCCTCTAACCCGGAAAATTGTTCTGAGGGGTGAACCTGGGGAGATCTGTGCAAGGGGTTATGTTGTGATGAAATGCTATTACAACAATCCAAGTGCAACAATGCATACAGTTGATGCAGACGGGTGGAATCATACCGGAGATCTTGGGATTATGGATGAGAAAGGTTATATCAAGATTGTCGGAAGATTAAAGGAGATGGTTATCCGCGGCGGTGAAAATATCTATCCGCGTGAGATTGAGGAGTTCTTACATACCAACCCGAAGATCCTTGATGCCTATGTCATCGGAGTTCCGGATGAGAATTACGGTGAGGAACTCATGGTATGGGTAAAACTGCATGAGGGTTTCACAATGACCGGAGAAGAACTAAAGGAATTCTGCAACGGCCAGATTGCAAGGTACAAGATTCCAAAGTATGTAAAATTCGTTGAAGATTTCCCGATGACGGTTTCCGGAAAGATAAGGAAAGGGGAGATGAGGGAGATTTCGATAAAAGAACTCGGACTTGAAGAAGAAGCGGAAATTGAGACTGCCTGATTTAAGGGCAGAATATTTTATAATTTAACATTTTTCGTAATTTCAATAATTTAATAATTCCAGTTTCATTCTTTTTTTTGCCCTTAAGGTCAGGTTTTCAGCAGTCTCTGCCGCCATTTTAACTGTCTCTTCTTCGCCGGGCATCTGGCCGTCTGCCATTAGTATTCTTCCCTTGCAGATGACAGTATTTACCACATTAGAATTGTATGAATCAGACTTTTGACACAAAATATCCGACAAATAATATTTTTTATAGCCATCTCAAGGCAGGTCTAATACCAACATCATAAAAGCGTCGACATTCTGAACAACTGAAATAACCTTACCGTTTTTTCTACTTTGGATTGGCCCTTGTATCTGGAAAGCAGATCTTCAGCACTAAGTTCTGTATCATTACTGGCTATAATGAACTTGCCACACTGTTCCTTCTGAAATTCGATTTTTTCCTTGTCCTCCTCGGGGAGCGCATGTTATGGTAGAGACATTCCAAACGGATAGGATGGTGGTTCGACCCGCAATCTCCGGTACAGTTTCTTGTCGTACTTTGATATCTGCGACCTTCTGCACACCAAAAAAGGAATGTACACCCACGCGAGTTTTGTTTCATATCAGATTCTTATCCTGGCCCATGCTCCGCTCAAAATCAAGAATGTGAACGTGTTCTGCGATTATATTTGTTCGATGATCGGTGAGAACCGGTCGATTGGCAGAGCAGTAACTTTAGCTTTTTGTCTGATTTCGTATTTATTTTCCTGATTTTTGTAATGATATAGGCCAGAGAGATCATTATACTGCGCGTTTTTGAGTATTGCCGGATATGTATAATGGGGATAATCCGGTTGATGAAAACGTGCATGACGCGTAAGCGTTCAGGCACTGTTTGCTGAAAATGTGAGTTTCATTTTCATGCTTAATTACTGTCCTGCCAGATCAGCACTGGTTGGACAGGCTCAATATTCCTGTGCCTGATCGATAACACTCTTATTCACACAATCAAACATTTATAGTGATAACCAATGTCTAAAGGTCCCACCCCGGCAATGAAACAGTTCTATGAGATGAAGGCCCGTCATCCTGATACAATACTTTTTTTTCAGATGGGGGACTTCTATGAGACATTTGGTGAAGATGCCATAGTCGTCGCACGTGAACTTGATATCACACTCACAGCAAGAGGCAAAGATCTGAATGGTGAAAAAATGCCGCTTGCAGGTGTTCCCATCCACGCAGGTGAAGCCTATATCACAAGAATGGTTAAGAAAGGTTACAGGGTTGCAGTATGCGACCAGGTAGAAGACCCGAAAAAAGCCAAAGGTGTTGTAAAGCGCGATGTAGTCAGAATAATTACTCCCGGAACTGTAATTGACTCAGGTATGCTTTCTTCATCGGGTCCCAGTTACCTGATGGCGATAGCACCTGACAAAAAGAAAAAAACATTTGGACTTGCTTTTCTTGACATATCAACCGGGGAATTTTTTGTATCTTCCTGTGGTGCCAAAAATGAGGGAGTTGAACTCTTCTCGGAAATTGCCCGGCACAGACCAACTGAATGCATCATTCCGTCCGCCCTGCCTGGATTTGCAATAAAACTCTTAACACAGCAGGGTGTTTTAGTAACTTCTTACAATGACTGCGCATTTGACTATGATAACGCCTCCTCATTCCTGATGGATCATTTCAATGTGGGTTCGCTTGAGGGTTACGGGTTAATTGGGATGGATACATCTGTTTCTGCTGCCGGTGCATGTCTGAGTTATGCATGTGAGACACAGAAATCCGGACTCCCACATATAAGAGGGCTGTCTGCATGCCTGCCGTCAGGGAGTCTGGTGCTGGATGCGATCACTCTCAGGAACTTAGAAGTACTCGGGAATATCAGAAACAGCGGGACGGACTCTTCGCTGCTCAGTGTGCTGGATGTGACGATGACTCCAATGGGGTCCAGAACGCTCCGCTCTTTTATAATCGCTCCTTTAACCGATAAAGAGAAAATAGATCAGAGGCTTGATGCGGTTGAGTTCTTTGTGAACCAGCCGGTTCTGACTTCTGATCTGCGTACTCTCCTGCACAGGTATGCTGATGTTGAAAGAATAGCAGGGAGAATATCATATGGGAACGCAGGTCCGCGTGATCTTGTGACCCTGAAAAATTCACTGGATAAAATTCCGCAAATAAAAGAACTCTTTGATATACCCGGAGTTTTGGCACCACAATTAATCAGTGAATCATTATCCGGAATAAGTGATTCCGTTGAAATTAGCGCTCTTATCAGTCGTGCAATAGTGGATGAACCGCCCGTACTTGTGAAGAACGGCGGTGTAATCAGAGATGGGTATGACAATTCACTGGATGAACTGAGAGATATCGCCGGTTCGGGAAAAAGCTGGATTGCAGCGTTTCAGGAAACAGAACGTGAACGTACAGGGATAAAATCACTAAAAATTGGCTATAACAGGGTTTTTGGTTATTTTATCGAAGTTACAAAAGCAAATGTGAAACTGGTGCCTGAAAATTACCTGCGCAAACAGACCCTCTCAAATGGAGAACGCTATACTATTCCGGAACTGCAGGAGAAAGAGGCACTCATCGTAAATGCCGAAGAACGGCTGACAGCACTTGAAGGAGAACTGTATGCCGGACTTATTAAGACACTTTGTGATTATGTAACTGAATTCCAGGAGACTGCAGGAAATGTGGGTCTTCTTGATCTCTTCTCAACACTCGCAACGATTGCACAGAAAAATCGTTATGTCCGCCCTGTAATAGAAGAGTCCAAAAGGCTTCTTATCAGTGATGGCAGGCACCCGGTTGTGGAGAGAACTCTCAATACCGGTTTTGTTCCAAACGATGCCGATCTTGATGCCCGCGGGAACCAGATTTTGATCATAACCGGTGCCAACATGGCAGGAAAGTCCACATACATGCGTGAAATTGCACTCATTTGTATTATGGGTCAGATGGGCAGTTTTGTTCCTGCAGATCACGCAGTTATCGGCATTGTGGATCGGATATTCACCCGTGTCGGAGCATTTGACGATCTTGCAAGTGGCCAGAGCACATTTATGGTTGAGATGCTCGAACTGGCAAATATCTTAAACAACGCAACTGACAGAAGCCTTGTGATCCTTGATGAAATCGGAAGGGGAACCAGCACACTGGATGGTTTTTCAATAGCAAAATCCGTTCTGGAATACCTCCACGGGAGAGGGGCAGCGGGCCCGAGAACACTTTTTGCCACGCATTTCCATGAACTTGTAGAGGTGGAAACTGAATTAAAGCGGGTCAAAAACCATCATTTTGCTGTAAAAGACACAGGTAATGATGTGGTATTTCTGCGTAAACTGATCCCCGGTGCGACAGACAGGAGTTATGGTATTCATGTGGCAAAACTGGCAGGGATTCCTGAGAAAGTGACAATGAGATCTGAAGAGATCCTGAAATTTGTACAGGATAGGGAGTATGGATCCGGGGACAAAAAGATGCCCAGGTATACACAGATGCTCCTTGTGGATCTCCCTGCAACTGTGCCCGTAGTTCATCCTGTTATAGGTGAACTGAAAGATCTGGATATTGACTCTTTAACACCCCGTGATGCACTTGCCCGTCTTTATGAACTCCAGAATTCAGTAAAAAAAGAGGACTGAACCATGAACAATATTGTCCGTGAAAACCCCGTCTCCAAAACTTCTGTCAGGGATACACCCGTCCTGAAAAATATTCATGTACTTGATGACGAAACAATCAACCAGATCGCTGCCGGTGAAGTTGTCGAACGCCCTGCGTCGGTTGTTAAGGAACTTGTTGAAAACTCAGTTGATGCGGGGGCGGGCCATATCCGTGTGGATATTTCTTCAGATAAGGTGGGGATCACCCGGATCAGGGTAGTTGACGATGGTTTTGGGATGCAAAAAGATGACGCTATGCTCTCTTTCACCCGGCATGCAACAAGCAAGGTCACTGAAATTGGAGATCTGGTCAAAGTCCGGACAATGGGTTTTCGGGGTGAGGCGCTTGCAAGTATTGCCGGTGTATCAAAGGTTACAATGATTACCAAACCTCCGAGTACACAAATCATCTCAGGTACCAAAATAGTCATCTCCGGTGGCGAAGTTATTGAGGTATCTGAGATTGGTTCACCTGACGGTACAAGTGTAATGGTGGAAAATCTCTTTTTTAACACTCCTGCAAGAAAGAAGTTTATGAAATCCCGGCAGACTGAGATGGCGCATATTTACCGTATTATGGAACATATCGCTCTTGCAAATGATACGGTTTCATTTCAGTTGTTTCATAATGGGAAAGAAAAACCGGGGACTACAGGTTCCGGTTCCCTTTCTGATGTAATACGTGAGATATATGGGAGTGACCTTTCAAAAGACCTCATATCTGTCAGCGGAAAGACTCCGTTTATGCAGATTGACGGATTTATTGGAAAACCCGGTAATAATAAAACAAATTCACAGCAGATTATTGTCAGTATAAATAACCGTTTTATTACATCTTATCCGATCGTCCGGGCAGTTAAGGCAGGATACGGGACTCTCCTGCCAAAGAACCGTTATCCTGTTGCATTTATTTCGATCAGGATTGATACGGCCCTTGTTGATGTAAATGTTCACCCCACAAAAAAAGAGGTGAAACTCTCCAGAGAAAAGGAGATCACCGCAGAAGTGATCTCAGCAGTCTCCGGTGCACTCAGGTCAGGTTCTGTCCTTTCCGGATGGGGTAGTAGTGACTGGAAACGTGACTGGAAGTCAGTATCTCCAAAAAACGTGAAATCTCCGGAAGAGACACCTGTTTTTGGTGTGGGCAAAAGTCCTCTCAGTACTGAAAAGAGAAGTGAGAGATCTGAGGAGAACAATAATGACTGGAAACCGCTCTTCTCTGGAAAAACAGTTATTCCAGAGAGAGATGCTATATCGGGTGTCACTTCCCCTGCACCAGTATATTCCTCATCTGTTAAGGATTCTGACAAAGGCTTCGGTGTTGATAAACAACCGTACCACCCACGTTTTTCTGCAACAGATACTCAACTCAGGCTCTCTGAGGTTACGCCTGAATGTGAATGCGAGAAGAACCTCCTGCCCCCTATGGAGGTTATTGGTCAGGTTGATTCTTCGTATATTATTGCAAAAACAAAGGGTGAAGAAGAGCTGTTAATCATTGACCAGCACGCCGCACATGAGAGGATACTCTATGACCAGATCTGTAAAAAACGTGATTCAGGCTCCAATTCACAGGAACTAATTGTGCCTGTCCTTATGAATCTTCGTCCCCGTGAGGGTGCCATACTAAAAGAGGCGATTCCTGATCTGGAAGTGGAGGGGTTCTCTCTGGAGGAGTTCGGGAAGGATACCTATGCGGTGAGGGCGGTTCCCATGGTGCTTGGAAAACGTCTTGGCACTGAACTTGTGGAGGATATTATCACCGACCTGATGGACGGTGACCTGAACCTGAAGTCGGTTGATGAAAGAAAGGAGAAAATTACATCTACAATCGCATGCCGGGCGGCAATAAAGGCAGGTGCTGTGTTATCTCATGAACAGATGAGCCGTCTTACTGAGCAACTGTCACGTACAGAAATGCCATATACCTGTCCACATGGAAGGCCTACAATAATCACTTTCCCCAGGAAAAAACTGGATTTTATGTTTAAGCGGACATGAAGGTTTTTGAATCGAAACCATAACCCTCAAATTACTGTGAATTTACTGTTTTTGTGACTACTTCCGCACCATGACAGAAGTCGTGGACTTTTTTTTTACTGCTTTTCCCATAATTCCTGCAAAATTCATGAAACCTGATATTTTGCTGAAATCCCGGGTATTACCTGTATATCTTTTTGCACCTCTCAGTAATCGCTGGATTCTCTAACTGCTCTGGGAAAATTTCTGGTACAAAAATTTCAGGTGAAATACGAAAACTCAGTATATCCAGTCCGCAAATCAACGTAATTACAATGATAATTGACCTCATATTAGATGATTTGACAGGTTCAAAAAGTGAGACGCGAAAAAAAGTATATTTTATTATATTTTTATTATAATTTATTACTCGACCTCTTCCGGCAGTTTTCCCTTCATGAGAATTCCGGTGATAATGCTGATAAGACCTGATGCAATTGCAAATATACCCACTACCTGAATAATGACAATGTCACCGAGTGCCGGGAAGATCATAATGTAAAAACCGACTATGATTCCGATAATGCCTGAAATTGCGAGAAGAATCCTGTACCAACTGTATTCGGAATGGGTGAGTGCAAGCCAGAGGTCTCCGAATCCTGACATAAACGCCCAGAGTGCAATTATGTATGCAAGGGTGATCCACATCGCCCAGAGGTTTGAAATTGCATAGATACCTATCAGGACACCGAGCACTCCCAGAATCAGGAGAATAATAGAGCTTGTCTTTCCAGTCTCCCCTGTAATCCCCTGAATGATAATTGTGGCGCTGTACAGGATAATCAATATGCCAATAAATAGTGCAATGAAAGTTACTATGAGAGGTGCCCACAAGAGAGCAATACTTCCAAAGATAATTGCGAACAGACCCTGAAGGAGGAATGTCCACCACTTTGGCGTAAATACCATACTTTCTAATAAAATCTCTTTATTATCCATATTTCATCACTATACTTATCCTCGCACTTATCAGAAAAATCATCTCTTTTTATTGTCAACTTTTTTTTGTAAACGATAATGAGTTTATGGGAAAAGCAGGCTGAAAGTCTGCAACTTTTTTAGTCGTGGAAGCGGTCAGGGTAAGTCCTCACAAGCACACCTGCAAAGGTCTCTCATTATTCTGATGATATAGAGTGTTTCGTCTTCGACCTTTTTTTGCGCAACAACAAAACATAAGAGTCCTTTTTCCGCAAAAAGCTTCTGAACTTCCGAAATTCCGGTGAGTGACGAGACAAGCACAAGTGCCCGTCCGAATCGTGTCATAATCCTGCAAAGATCAGATGCGAAATTTTCAATC
>DAOVRB010000301.1 GCA_030628325.1 Methanomicrobiaceae archaeon
AATTCTCTCTGGCAACATTCTCCCTGAACAGCCGGGGAGTCTTCTCTTGCTTTCTGAGGACATCTCTGCTCTCTTCTGGATCAATGTCTTCACAGAACTCTTCTAACTTGCACACATCCATCACATCCTCAGATCCAGCCTCCTTTCCGATGAGAGATTCAAGTTCAGCTACTTGGTCATCAGAGAGTGGATGATTCTCTTTGATCTCATTGATGATCTTAACGGTTGCCAGATCGACATCTGTGCCGTTGTTAAGATGCTTCCTAATTATGGACATGAATGTCGGCGTTCTCGGAGACCCAAAGGCTATCAATTCATCTGTGGCTGTATATTCTCCTTGATTGCCATAGAGGAGATCCTTCTCGCTGATATTCGGTCTGGAGGGACCATTGTCCGGCCAGAAGGATTCGGTGTCCTCTCGCACGCCACGTTTCCTGTTAATCTCCACATATTTATCAACTCCCATTTTGCACCGAACCACCCAGCTATTCTCATCAATCACAGCATATCTACACATCCGGCAACGAGGACGCATGCTGGTTATCCTTGCCAGATCATCGGTGACAAACATTTCTCCTTGTTGATTGAGGACTATATCCTGGATTAATGAATACTGTCTCATTCTGTTTACCTCCCTGATAAAATTTTGATTTTCATAAATAGTTCTTTTTATTCTGCCGGCTGAGTTATGCAGAATGGTTGACATATTAACTCACCTCCCATTGGCTTATGGTTTTGGGGATGGGTGGAAGAGGGTGGGGGGATTTGAGCTTTCTTACAAGGGTGAGGTTATACAGAGGAACTATTCCATGGCAGTGGGGGAGCCACGGATTGGTGGTTGGAGACAAGGGCTTTACTCAGATTTATCCTGAAGGATTCATCTAGAGCTTTATCGCGTTCTTCGACTCTGGTCTGAATACACTTCTCACATAGGATCAGACCGCTTTTCAATTCACGTAGATGAGAAGTCGATCCACAATCTGCGCACTTTCGAATTGGTGTCTTAGACATTACACTCACCTCCCTTCAAATAATTGAAAGTAAGGATCTCGATTAATGGCTTATCGCGGATAGAACTTCTTTGTGTCCAGCCACGTGGAGCACATCACCATGTTCCTCTCCATAAGGCTCAACACTTCTTGGCCATCTGTCCTTGATTCCACCGACTATCTTGTCCACAGTTTCCACCCACAGGCCAAGATGTCCCGATGTTCGGGATCCCGATTTTCGGGAATTGTCAGAGCTTACACGCCTGACATATCCGACCAGAGTCTTTGGTTTAGAAAATGTGATGGCCTGATCATGATGCTGAATCTCAGAGACTCCGGGAATGTGAACCCTTATCATATTGGCTTTAAGATCAGGTCTATCATCCCGGACATGAGCTTCCAAGATAGCCTGGAACCGCCTGTTATCTTGATCGCATACCCAGAGCTTGCTGCGATCCCGATAACACTTGGTGGCATTGTAGATGATCATCTTTGAGCACATGATTGCACCTCCTAATTCAGTTTAAAGATTCTGGTTGAGTCATCAGAGAGGTTAGTCGCACCATTCCAGATCGCAATGATCGAATACAGGACCGATCCTTCGACTTCGCTCAGGATCTCCGAGCAGAAACTTATGAGCTTCATCTCGGTGCTTGAATTCCAATCCAAGCTCATTCATGATTCTCATTGCTTCAGAATGAAGACGCTGTCGTTCCTCTTCAAGCTCCTGATATCTTTGGATCATATCCGAATTGAGGTTCCCTTCCCGATCGAAGATAATTTCTTCACTTTCCATCCGCTCAATGCGTCTGATCACCCTTTTGTAATCATCAGCCAGCTTTCCCAGTCTTTTGAGTTTAGTCTCAGCAAACATGTGGATCACCTCCTTCACGTCCGTTCAGGACAAGCCCTTCATAATTGATTAGTGCTTCCGAATACAACTGGACCTCCGGATCCTCTCTGGGATTTCTGCCGGATTGTTTTAGGGTGAGGACCCTCTTGACCAATCCAGCAACGAGCATCCTTGAGGTTGGATCATCAATGATGGAAATAAAAAAGACGATATCTTTTCTGACATCGCCTTTACCAAGTTTGATCACATGCGTGATCTGTTTAATGGCTTCCTGTGTTTTCATGACACACCTCCCTATTAAGTTCAACAGTGTTCGTTAACAATGCAGTGCACGCTGTCTGCTAGCGCAATCAGGACATATCCCATGGCTTACACACTCATGGACATCAGTCATAGTTCCGATCCTCTGCATGGTCCGTCTGTCAAAGATTCCTCCGCACCATGCACAATAGAGAGGCTCTGGTTTCTCAATAACCTGAACACTCTCTACCTTCAAGCTCTCACCAACGCTGAGGACAGATCTATCCTGCTTCATGATGATCACCTCCTTCTTGCGATTTCGAATTTTTGTTGAATGGCAGAAGACCGTCGGGCGTGAAACGATGCTTTGTTTCTCCCCAGATTATCACCTAGGGATGAGGAATTATGAGCTTAGATCAGAGCCCACGCGCGAGCTTAGGAGATAAGCTGAAACAGTTTTGAGTTAATTAAAGATGATGGGGAGACAGAGGTACTAATACAAAAGCAAGAAATAAATTTACATACCCCTCACCCTAACCCTCTCCCCCAAGGGGAGAGGGAACTTCATAAATTTCCCCCTCCCTCGATGGGAGGGGG
>DAOVRB010000166.1 GCA_030628325.1 Methanomicrobiaceae archaeon
AGAAAGTTTCTTTGAAAACTTTCGATTTACATTAGTTCAAAAAGTGACGTTCGTAACTATAATCTGAAAAAAAGGATCTGAATTAAGTTATTTTTTCTCATTTTCTGACTCAGAATCCATTCCACCATTCCTGCTGCCCATGTAGTATGAAACACCTGCAATCGCGACCGCAATCACAATAAATGCAGCAATAATAGGTATCATTCCTGATGTTGCAGAGGACGAACCCGGTTCTTCCTGACCGGAATTTCCGGTCTGCGAACCTTCTTCCTCTCCGGAAACGGAACCTGCCTGCTGTCCGTCTATACTACTCTGCAGGGTCTGAACCGGACTTACGGTAGGCAGAGGATTTGTCATCTCCGGATCATAATTAAAATATGAACTGTCTGTAGATGATCCTGAACCGCCGCCCCCTCCAGGTGAAGGTGGTGAGGATGAACTTACACCCATGAGCATAAAGACAGAAAGTCCGTTTGGTGAAAGAGCTTTGAAGAGTTCATTACCGGGAATTGCAGGGTCTGCACCCAGGGATTCTGTTGCCAGTTTTTCAACGTCACCTTTGTCAGAATACCTGTAGATTACAACATTCTCGCTTCCGACCGAATCAACCCATGCCGATGAAACCGACATAAAGATATCAGCATTTTCAATCAGACCGCCGTCTCCGGCATTCTGAATGTTTTTCTTAACTATATTGAGAGTAAATGCAATATTACTGATTTCCTTACCCTCACTCTTAGCCGCAAGAACAAATGCCGATTTGACATCTGCTGCAGGTTCTTTTGTAATTATAGTTTTAACTGATGAAGCTAACCCTGGAATTTCAGATAGTGAAAGTGACAGCTGTCCGGAAATCTCACCGACATCATCACCCAGAGTATCGGTTTTAACCGGATCGCCAAGTGCATTCACTGAATCCACAGTCCCAGTTACATATCCGTCCTTTACCTCAGGCACATCCTTTGTCTTAATTGTGATCTCTTTCCAGCCGCTATTTGTATTTTTCAGGGTGATAGTCTTTTCTTCTTCATCTACATCGACTTCAGAATCAGGATCATTTTTATTAATTGAAACCTCCTGTTCTCCTTCGGCATTCTTCTTAACTTCAGTATTACCAAGTCTGAATGTTGATTCCTCCTCTGCCTCAGGAATATCCTCATCCGGACCTTCTGTAGTAGAAAATGTCAGATCAAGTCTTTTATGAACGCCGGGTATGAATTTATCAGACAGGTCTGCCTGATATTTCCCGGACCAGAAGGTAACATCAGAGTTTTCTGAATTTGAATATTCATTTTCACTCGCACTTACAATAAGACCCTTCTGAAGAGTTTCAAAGGCGCCATACTGCCCGGCAGTTGTGACTGTAAAATCATCTCTCTTGTTGTAATTCAGTTTAACTACAATTACTGTACCCTCTTCTGCCGATTTTCCGTCAATCATAACACTTCCATAATAATCAGATGGAAGCGGCGGAACTGCAGATACTGCAGTTATAAAAACAACAAGCAAAAAAAAGATTAAAACCGGTTTAAAATTCATCTGATACATTCCTCCGTTAAGCGGTCAGTGCCGAAATTGTACAGTCCTCGTTTACAAGAACCCAGAATCCGGTAGTCGGAGACATCTCCCTTGTATCTGCATACTTTCCGCTTCCGCCATTGACAATAACACGATTATAGACCTGTCCTGGAGAATCGTAATCCAGTGCATAAATCCAGGAGTTTTCAATGCACTTTAATAAATCACGGACCTGAATTACATCGTCATTACCGCATCCGACAGCGTTCCATCCGGAATAAAACTGACGGACAGGCGGAGTCATTACAGGATCACGAGAATACTCAAGTGTGATTGAATCACCTGTAACCGAGTAAACCCAGATTGCCTCAAGCGGTTTTAATACGCTTGTTGCTGTAAGTGCCTCCCATGATTCTGTCTTGCTGTTGTACTTAAATACAGAATGATTTCCGGTTTCAATGCCGTTTAACAGACAGGAAGCATTGTTCCTGCCGTCCATCAGGGGCTTTGGCGTTGAGATAAAGTTCCATCCGGCTTTAAGGTTGATTTTACCCGTATTTCCTGAAGGTTCATCGCCAAATACAAGTTCAATCTTTGTAATATTTCCGATTGAATCCACACCAGTGATGTTCTCACCCGTAAGTTTAAGAGGCCAGCCATCCTCTTCTGAATTTATGAGATGATCGTTTAACTGATTGGCAATGATGTAATTGCTGTTTCTGATTGTAAGTCTGCTGTCAAGTGTGACCGATTCACCATTGTCATTTGTAATTACAATATCATATCCTTCTGCTGCAAGAGTGTCATTGTATGACTGACCTACATGTGGATTTTCATCATCAACAAATCCGCATAAAAGCCATAGTGGCATCCCGGACCAGACATTTCCACTGTTGTCAGTGAATTCAGCCTTATGTGATTCATCACCCTGAGCCAGGGTGCATCCAAGTGCTGCCTCAAAGAATCCTTTTGAAATTGTTGCATTGATAGCACCATCAAGTTTTAGATCCCATGTAGGATCAGGTACAGTCTGAATTTCGATCCTTGTGACATATTTGGCTGAAAGACCTGCACATGACGGCAGACCTGAGTTGTAATGCCAGTAATTGGCAGGGATTGTCTCATGCATATCCCACTGTCCGAATATGTGGTCATCGTTTGCAAAGAATATCCTGAATCCGTCTCCGTATCCGGGCATTGCACCTTTTTCACTTCCGCTTCCGGTATATCCGTACCATGAAAGCACCGGTGTTCCAAGTGCAGGCACTTCAGAAGGATCGTTATAAATTACATCATATGAGAGTTTGCTTGTCCATCCGTCTTTTGCTATGAAGGTTATTTCAGTGCCTTCATTCATCCCACCGGCAAGACTGCAGATATCCTTAATTGATGTTCCCTTCATCGGTTCTGAGATCTTGAATCCTCCGGGATAAGTTTCGGCTTCATCCCAGGGATCTGCCGGCGGGAAACATAACCCTTCAAACTTATACAGTGTCTCTCCGTCTCCATACACATCAAACTGTCCAATAAGGTCGGTGTAATCAACAGAAACAATTGCAACTTCAGTTACCCTGTCTGCACCGTACTTAACGATTGTAAGTTTTGGTATCTCTGTAGGTTCGGCAAATTCTGTCAGTTTGATCTTTGCGAGCTGTCCTATACTGTAGCTTCCTGAAGGAAGACCCGGACCAACAACTCTTAATGGCCATGAGCCATCAGGCGGTTGTTCCAGTGCCTGTCCGTTGAACTTGTTTGCAACAATTATCTTCATTGAATAATTGTCCTTGCTTTCAAGAATAAGACTGCTCTCAAGTTCCTTGGAATAACCATCAGAAGCTGTGATTATAACCTTGTAACCGATTTCCGCGAGTCCGCGGTTAAACCCGGAAGAGCCGTGCGACACCCTGTCATCAACCCATCCGCAGAAGTCATAAAGGGGGACACCGCTCCAGATATTTCCTTCTCCGTCTGTCCAGGTGGACTCATGGTAACATGCAAGACCCTGTTCAAAGAACTGCTGTGTAATAACTGCATCAATCTTACCCTCACAGATCAGATTCCATGATCCTGCAGCAGGCGGTTCAGGAATTAAGCCGACAAGGTCAATAGTTGTTACCTGACCGATTGCAGAGCCGGAAAATCCGCCTTTATCCTCACTCCAGAGAGCTGAACCTACAAGCCTTACAGGATATGCCGGTTTATCTCCGGTCTTTGAAAGAGGCTCCCCGTTGCATTTATCTGCAAGTATGTAATTGTCGTTTCTCGCAATATCTGCACTTGCAAATTCTCTTGAAAAACCGTCAGATGCAATTATCTTTACGGTATAGCCGTTTGCTGCAGCAGTATCACTAAATGTCCAGTGGTTTGTACTTTCAATATTATCTGAGACTGCAACAATTGTCCATAAAGGCACACCAGACCATTCGTTTCCGTCTGGATCTGTGTATGTCTCCATGTGGCAACCGCTCTCTTCAAATTCGGCCTGAGAGACCTTATCACCGATAATACCATTTACAGCGATTGACCATCCTTCGCTCTGCTCCGGAAGTCCGACAAGTTCAACAGATGCAATAGCACCGATTAAC
>DAOVRB010000173.1 GCA_030628325.1 Methanomicrobiaceae archaeon
GAATCAGGATTTTCGGGCCTCACCACAACAAGATAACCGACCTCAAGACCGGCATCTATCGCTTTCTGTGTTGCAAGAACCGAATCCTTCCCTCCCGAAATCAGTGACGCCCAGACCATAAAAATACCTGTTAAAATACCTGTTAACTATTAAAGAACGCCGAAATATTCGGAATATCTGGCCTTCATACGTTCCCAGTCAGGCAGATTCGTCTGGCACCCGACCTTTTCAACTACAAATGATGCAGCAACAGTGCCGACTTTGCAGCATGTCAGGGGGACATACCCCCGCCTGTACGCAGACAAAAACCCGGCACGATAGGCATCGCCGGCACCCGTCGGATCAGCAAGCTCCACATTAATTGCAGGAATCCTGTGAACATCCCCGCCCTCAAAGAGCACACTCCCGTCACCTGACATGGTAAAAACCGCCAGTGGCACCATCCCAATCAGGTCATCCTTTCTGATGCCCATCATGGCACACATATCCCGGACTTCGTGCTGGTTTGCAAATAAAACATCAATATTGCCGAGAATGGACTCCAGCTGCTCTTTTGAGTAACGGATCAGGTCCTGCCCGGGATCAAATGATGCAAAATCACTTTTTTCTGCAACATGGACATTGAACTCCGGGTCTGCAGTTGCCATGTGCACAAAATCCAGCGCAGGTGCTTCTAAATTAGAGAACTCTGATGATGCTCCCCACTCAAAGAAAGTGATCTGATCACCCGACTCATCATTATACAGATAACAGGATGCAGTCCTTGCATTATCAACAACAAAAAAACGCTTCTTCACAGAGAGTTCGTCAAGCCAGAGGTCATAGTCACTGCCGGCAAAATCATCACCCACAGCACTGACAAGTTCGGCTTCTTCACCGAGAGTAGCGATACCTGCCGCAATGTTGGCAGCACCGCCACCATAGTAAATTTTATGATCAAGAATAAAAGTGGAGTGGTGCCTCTCCGGCAGGTTTTGGACCAGAAAAATATGGTCCGTTGCCGTGTGACCCACAACAGAAATCATTACTTAATCTCCGAAATTTCAAGAATCTTAAGCGGGATGGTACGAAGTGCCTTTCCAATAACAGACTTCGCAATTCTGGAAGCATGCTCCTTTGACTCCGCCTTAAAGACCTTCATCTCAAGAGTCAGCCCCACCAAAGCCATATTTGCGACCATCAGGGCGTTATTTAATTCATTTTCACAGAAAGGACAGCTGACCTGTCCAATCTCAATCTCAACAAATTTTGCCGATGGGTTAAGAAGTTTACCCGCTTCGCTGATGGCAACACTAATACCATCATCAAGCGACTTTACATCCTTAACAACCCATGCGGATTCAACAGATACCAGATAATCAGTCATAATAAAACTACCATATTTCTTCGTGAATATGTTCTAAAACAGGCATCCTCTCAGTCCTGCATGAAGGGAGGTGCCCGTACCCTATAGCAAGAAGTGCCACAGGTCTCGCATGAGGAGGCAGACTTAAAATTTCAGTCACAGTCTCCTCATCAAACGCACCTGTCCAGCAGGATGAAATGTTCTTTGAATGCGCCGCAAGCATCATATACGTACAGGCGATGGTTGCATCCTGTATCGCGTACATAATACCTCTCTCACCATACTGCGACATAGAACGTACATAATTCGCAGATACGACAAGGATAACCGGGGCATCCATAATATGCTCCTGTCTAAAGGCAGCGTCAGATAAATCCTCACGGAGACCCTGCTCACTGACAATAACCACATCCCACGACTCACGGTTACCTGCACTTGGCGCAGTACCCGCACAGTCCATGATATACATGAGATCATCAGGATCAATCTCCCTGTCACTGAATTCACGGACAGAGGATCTACTCAACAGAAAATTTTGGAAATCAGAGGAATTCATGTTCACTCAGATACTGCCAGGACTCCTGTGCAGGAGTTATTGCAGCGCTCATTGCTTTACTGATCTCAAGCAATGCTTTCTCAAATTCTTCAGTCTCAATTAAAGAGACAGCCCCGCCAAGATGGTCACTCGCAATCTGAAAATCAGACACAGATGTTATCCTGTGTGCAATATCAAGTTCAGAACGGAAAGACTCAATCAAAGACAGAAGCATTTTTTTTGCACCGGTTTTTTCTGATCCCTTAAAGTCAGAGACCATAGTCACCATATTTGATGCAATCATCAGTTCAGATTTGGAACGTTCTGCAAAATGATAGCGTTCCACCGCTTCCTTGGAATTCATTCACTTAAACCTACTTAATTCTCTCTTATAAAAGGATAGGAAAAGAACGCCCGCACAAAGTATTCTGTCTGGCGCCCTGATATTATATAATTCTCACTTCTTACCTTTTATTGATGCGACAGAGCGCTTGATACGCCTGCGCACACGCGGATCAACCTGTGTGCCGCGACCGCCACGACCACCGCGACCACCGCGACGACCACCACGGCTGTCATCCTGCATCTTCTGTAGTGCCTTTTTCAGATTGATACCAGACTTAAACCTCTGGTTAGGACCCGGTTTCTTATATGTCCCCTCTTTCTGTGGAACAAGCCTGATCTGGCCTGAAACATTTTTTATCTGGGTCCATGTTGTTGTTCCTGTTTTGCCCATTTCAACTCCCAATAAGTTTACGCAGATATACAGATAAAAGTAACCATACCAGAGAAGATTCACTCACCAATATGTTTCCGGAGTTCCTCTTTTAACAGATCACTGATCACTTTGCCGTCAACCCTGCCACGTACTTCCTTCATTACAACGCCCATAATGGGACCAGCTGCACGCATACCCTGATTTGCGACGAAATCAGCGCGTTCTTTCAGGACATTCCTGATGATTTCAGTTAATTCGTCCTCTGATATGGACGGTGCAATCTTCTCAACCGCTTCATGTACCCGAGAACCTCCTGCAACAGCACGAAGAACGTCAGGTATCGCCTCCTTTGCAACCTTCCCTCCCTCAACAAGATGAAGTACCTGTATAATTGCGTCATCTGTGAGTTCCCCTACAGGCACACCATCGCGCCTGAGTTCACGCAGTGTTGAGAGAAGTGTTCTTGCTGAAAGATTTGGTTTTATTCCCCCGGAAACTGCCCTCTCAAACAACTGCACCCGTACAGAGTACGCCATCTGTTTTGAAAGAGCAGCATCAAGTTTAAAATCGCGGATAAAACGTTCTGTCTTTGCAGTTATCAGTTCAGGAACTTCCAGTGAATCCCAGAATTCTTCTGTAACAGATACAGGGAAGACATCCGTTTCAGGATACATACGTGCGGCACCGGGAAGCGGGCGCATATAAGCGGTGCTCCCTTCTTCAAGCATCTTGCGCGTCTCTTCAGGGACACCTTCCAGAGCCAGTTCAGCACGGCGGATCACCTGCAGGATTGCACAGGCAGATCTCTTCTTTGTGTCAGCAACGAGAACAACACAGTCTTCTGGTGCCGCTTTTACAGAATTGCGGAGTGCCAGAACCTCTTCCTCAGTCACACCATATGCAGGCAGTTCATCTGTATGGAAGATGCCACCCACACCGCACTTTTTGGCATAATCCGCCATCTCACTTCCAAGCCTGCGCCCGGGCTGGATCTCGCGTCCCACAAGCCCGTCAAATCCACAGAGCCGCACAGCGAGGATACACTTCGCCTTTTTGAGGATGGACGACCCGGTTGAAGAGAAAAGAGAGGTCACATCAACTGTTTCCGCATCAACAGAAGCCCCACGATCAATCAACTCTTTGCGGAGATCCAGGAGCATCACCTGACGCTGCACCTCACGCCTCACCACCTCATCAATGAGACGGAGATCCTGCACGCCCTTAATCTCCACACGGGCACCTTCACGTATGGAGACATTCACGTCCTGCCTGATTGTGCCAAGTCCGCGCTTTACGCGACCTGTTGAACGCAGGATCATGCCAATATAAGCAGCCACCTCTTTCACATCTTCAGGAGTCCTCATATCAGGAGCAGTTGTAATCTCAGCAAGGGGTATCC
>DAOVRB010000078.1 GCA_030628325.1 Methanomicrobiaceae archaeon
GAATCAACAAACTCTAATCCGGATTTGATATTTTACCCAAATCGGGTGATAGTGCTAACTGCAATTCCTCCAGGTTCAGGTGCTTCTGGTTCTTCATGGTAGAAAGAAGAAGGGTCATGAAAAATCTGCCTTTCTCAAATTCCATGAGTACCTGTTCCATGTTGGCCTTTTGGTTTGGAACACTGATTTCCTGTACCTGTCTCGACATATTTTCAATGATTGGGGTGACTTCACTGTCAACAAACCTCATGAGAAAATTCTCCAATGCGTCCACGAACGAGAAAATAGCTACGTAAACTCTCTTTCTGCTTCTCCGTCCGGCTGTGATAACGAAACCCAGTTCTTCCAGTCTGGAGAGTGACATGCTGACCATTGACGGGCTGTAGCCTGAAACCTTTGTGAGCTCTTCCTGAGTCATTGCATCACCGAAAACCAGAAGTATGCCCCATAAGTCTCCGGTGCATTTACTGAGTCCCCATTTTTCTGTGAGCCGACCAAGCCTTTGAACGAATTCCATAGTTATCGCATCCATCATACCCAAACACCAAACTTCAATAAATTTTTAAATTTCAAAATATTTAGAATTTTTCATAGAGATCATATTCTGCAGGTCATTTCTTAAAAATAATATAGGTGATTAGTCAATAAACGCCACCGAACTATAACCAACAGGAGCCTGGATAGCCCCGGTATTTTCCGGATGATGAACCGGCCCCCCTTCAGGTTATCTGTCCGCATCATCGTCAGGTTATTGCAGGCATCAATAAAACCTGCTGTGAACTGTCTGAATCCGGAAATGATTGGAATTATTCCTCTCTGTGCTGGTGCAAAAGAGTACAGGATCATTATCGAACTATTTATGGTAAGATCTGACAATAGCTTTCATTAGAGCTGATGTTATGCAACCCGAAGAAATGAAGGAAGCAATATACCGCTGCGGAAAATGTAAACTCTGCAGCATCGCGACGTATCATCCGAATGAAAAAAGTCTCCCGATTTGTCCAAGCGGAGAATATTACCGTTATCAGGCATTTTTTGCACCAGGAAGGCTTGAAGTGCTGCGTGGAGTCCTGGACGATGAAATAGAGAATAGCGAAGGACTGCTTAAAGTCGCTTATGCATGCACTCTATGTGGCGCATGTTACGAGAAATGTCGGGAAATATCATCCATAGAACAGAACCATGCGGAGATTTTCGAGGAGATGCGGAATCTGCTGGTGGAAAAAGGCTGGATGATGGATGCCCACCGCGATATCATGGAAAAAGTGAGTGAGACCGGTAATGCCTATGCTGCACCTGTGTCAGAGGATTATGGCCATGGAAAACGGGAGGACACGCTCTATTTCATCGGATGTACATCGCGCTACAGAGAGCCCGAGATCGTGGACGCCATGATTGCGGTGCTTGAGGCATCAGGAGAGAAGTTCAGTATCCTCGGCGATGAGACCTGCTGCGGCTCTGTACTGTTCAGGACCGGGCAGCGTGAGGCGGGTGAGGTTCAGGTACAGAAGAATATCCGTGCCATAAAGGAAAGCGGCGCAAAGAGGATTGTATTCACCTGTCCGGGTTGTCTGATGACCTTTAAAAAGAACTACCCTGATCTGGGAGTTGAGCTCCTGCATTCCACTGAGTTTATTACACAGTGTCTCGACCGTCTGCCACTGAAAAAACTGGATATGAATGTGACATACCATGACCCCTGCCATCTTGGAAGACATCTTGGCATTTACAATGAACCACGTGAGATCCTGAATCGCATTACTAACTTACACGAGATGAAGAGAATACGCGAACAGTCGTGGTGCTGCGGATCAGGCGGAGGTGTCAAGTCGGCGTTTGATGACTTTGCCCTGTGGAGCGCAGGGGAGCGGATCAGGGAGGCAGGAGACGTTGCTGATATCCTGACAAGTGCCTGTCCGTTCTGCAAACGCAACCTGGCCGAGGCTGCGGACGGCATGGAAATATATGATGTGGTAGAGCTTGTAAAACTTGCATTGGAGGTGTGATAATGTTTGAAAATCTGAAAAAGATTGTTGGAGAGCAGTATGTGACTGATGATCCTGCTATCTGCTATTCATATTCACGTGACCAGCACTGGAATTTTGTCCCCGCAAAATCGCCGGCCTGCATCGTGATGCCAGGAACGAGAGATGAAATCCGTGAAATTCTGCTCTTTGCCGATGAGAATAAGATCCCGGTTATACCATGGAGCACCGGTATAAATGTCAGGAGTCTCACAATCCCGGTGCATGACAACAGCATTCTCCTGGATCTCTCAAGACTGAACCGGATCATTGAGATCAACGAGGAGATGATGACCGCAACCGTGGAGCCCGGCGTCACCTTCGGTCAGCTGATGGAGGAGACAGTCAAATGCAACCTGCGGCCGTCGTTCCCTGATGCCCCGCTGACCGCCAGCGTCCTTGCAAACAACTATCTCAGGGGAATATACCAGACCTCATCGGCAGACGGACACGACCACACACTCTCATTTGAGATGATCCTCCCGAATGGCGAGCTTATTAAAACCGGGTCAAGGGCATTTTCCGATATGCAGCATTTCAGGTATGGTATCGGCCCGGATATTGCCGGTATGATGGCAGCGTCCCCCGGAACCTGGGGCGTTGTCACCGAACTGACACTAAAGCTGTACCGGGTGTATGACTTTGAGCAGGCGTATTTTGTCGGATTTGACAGTGTAGAAGATGCAATGCCATTCATCAGGGATATCAATCGCGACGGACTGGTGGAAAGCTGTCGTCTGCTGGATCACCACAGTTACATCACCGGGCTCTTCGGAACATTTGATTATGACTATGAAAAGCTGCCTGAATTTGTTGCCTGTATCCTGGTTGCCGGTATTGACGGCATTTTCCAGGCAAAGAATGAACTGGTCAAAAAACATATCAGCGAAAGCCCCGGAAAACTGCTGGATATTCCTGCCACACTGAGCACGCACTTCAGGGAAGAGACAATTGCCGGGTCGGAAAAATCATGCATGGTCTTTGGTTTGAGGGGGAATTATCACTGTATCGGAATTTACGGACCGCTCACCCATGTACCCAAATACTGGGAACTACACAAAAAGACCGCGTCCGATGCCGGGATACCTGATGACCATGTGTATTTCTATGTCAATCCCATCGCCCCGTTTTACGGACAGCTCTGTTATATCGAGCTTGATATATTCTATGATGGCAGTGATGCTGAAATGGGTAAGAAAATCCGTGAATACAATAACCTGCAGTTCCCGCGTCTGCTGGATGCTGAAATCTATGGGTGGTTCAGGCCGTATGCAGGCATAATCGAGCCGACCCTTGACCGGATCGGCTACCAGGCCGAACTCTGGAAGAGATTCATGGAGATTGCAGATCCAAATCAGATCATGAATCGCGGGAAGTTGTTTTGATATATCCGGAACCGCACTCCAAAAAATAGCGCTTAACTCCCGGGAGGCTCTTTCAGAATACAACCTTTTTTTATTACCCATTGATTGTATCCAATCTAAGATCTGTGGGAATATTAAATAGAACGTAACTATTCAGCCACCCCCCATTCACCCTGATTTTTAGCATTATCAGATTAATAACTGCAAAAACGACAAAAAAAACACCGCAATTTAAATAACCTTTCACCTCTGAATAAATCATTAATGAGTATTAGTTCGCGTGAGATGCCTGGTATAGGTAGAAAATATGAACTGGATACCGACTTTGGCGATAAAATATCACTGGTACAGCTTGAAAGTGGCGGTGTACAGCTTTATATTTCTTCAAAAAACGGTGAATCCGGTTCTGCTGAACTGACCCTTTCTGAGGCTGTGCGTATTGCAAATATCCTTGCTGGATCTGTCCTTAAGGCAGAGGATGAAGGGGTCTCAATGATCTTTTCATCCCTCTCTGATCTCCCGATAAAACTTCACTCCTACACCCTTGGTGCAAAGACGGACGGGAAATCCATCGCTGATCTTAAAATCAGGACTGTCACCGGGGCAACAGTTGTTGCTCTAAGCAGTTCGGGTGAGAGCATACTAAATCCCTCCCCCTCTTCCAGATTCAGAGAAGGGGATTCTGTGCTTGTAATCGGTGAGGAAGAACAGATTTCACGATTCGCAAAAAAGTATCTCTGATCTTATGATGGAAGGAATAGCCCTTGCACTTCTGCTCTGTCTGGGTTTTGCACTGGTCTCAAAGCGTCTTAATTTTCCGCCCGTTCCGATGTACATGTTAGCCGGGATTGTGATCGGCGTAAGCGGGCTTAATATAGTTCACCAGAGTGATGTCTCGGATTTCCTGACCCGGCTCGGTCTTTTATTCCTTCTCTTTACAATGGGTCTTGAACTGAACCCTTCTGAATTTTCCGGGAAGAAAGGGCCGTTTTTTTTCTCAGGAATTGTAGATTTAGGCGTCAATATGCTGATCGGGTTTGCAGCCTCAGTTCTTCTTGGATTTCCCATATATGAGGCGGTTGTGATTGCCGCAGCTTTTTACATAAGCAGTTCAGCCATGGCAGTCTCTTCCCTTATTGAGAACAGGAAACTTGCAGCACCGGAATCTGATACCATTCTCTGGGTGATGGTCTTTGAAGATATTATGCTGCTCTTTATTATAGTGGCATTTTCTGCAGCCTCTTCCGACCCTGTAAGAGTACTCATTAATGCAGCATTGGTTATTGCCTTCTTCTTTATCGTGGTCAGAATCCTTAATTCAAAAATTAAGATTCTTCTGGAAAGGGATGACAATATCCCCCTTCTTTTTACATTTACACTTGTAATTGCTGCTGCAGGAATATCCGGCCTTCTTGGAATTCCTGAAACGCTCACTGCAATTGCTCTTGGCTCGGCACTTTCAGGTACAAATCCCGGTTCACTTGAAAAGCATGCAAAGCCTTTCAGGGAGGTCTTTCTGATAGTTTTCTTTGTCTTCTTTGGAATTTCGATTGATTTAACCAGCGGCTTTCCTGTAATTCCGGTTGTGATACTTGCAATACTTGCAGTTGCCTCCAAACTTATATCCTCAATCGCAATCGGCCTTTATGTCCATAAAAATCCTTATTCGGGAATTGAGGTCTGGTCAGAGACAACTGCAAGAGGGGAATTTTCACTTGCGATTGCTTTGATGTACGGCACACCTCTTATTGCAGCAATTATAGCAATAATCGTCCTGATAACTTCTTTTACAGGCGGACTTATGGGCAGGCATTCATTCCGTATTAAAAAATTTGTCCTGAAAATGAGACTCAGATTTACATTAAAACGTGCCTGACGCGTAAGCGTTCATGCATCTTTTCAGAAAGAGAAAGATGATGGCATCCGGTGCAGAGTCCGGGTAGGTTCAGGAATCTTATCTATCTTTTTGCTGTTGACCGTGCTGATGGCCGGCAGCAGGTTCCAGAGTTAGCTGAAGATATATATCACCAGAGAAATCTCGTCGAAACAATCTTCTCTGTCCTCAAAAGGAGATTCGGGGAGAACTTAAAGGTACGCAGATACAGGTATCAGGTCAGGGACATCAAGGTCAGACTGATAAAATATAACCTCAGGCTGGTGATGAAAAAAAATCATTCCCCCTTGTCATGGTTAAGAATTTCTACAGAGAAAAATCTAACAAATAATATTTAAAGATGGATCATATTTATATATAATAAAAGCATAAACCGAAAACAGGTGTAAAAATGAGTTGGAAGCCATGGGAAATTGGAGCAACTATCGCCACATGCGGTCTGTATGGTGCTGGAAAATTAGCTTATGATGGATATAAAAAGGTAACAGGAATCGCAGATGATGTGGAAGATGCTGCAGAGCAGGCTGGTCTCGCTCTGGCAAAGATAGGGGATACTGTTGTAACACTTGGTGATGATCTCAGTGATTTAATAGTTGATGATATCA
>DAOVRB010000179.1 GCA_030628325.1 Methanomicrobiaceae archaeon
AAGCCATACCCGGGTTTGGTTTTATTGCCGGTTTGTCTGCACTGGCAGTTGTGGGTGGAGCGGTTGTTCTGAGAAGGAATAATCAATAAAACTCATAGCTCTCTTTTTTAGACACGGTTACGTGAAAACCCTGGAATCAACTCCGGAATCAACCCGGCAAAATTACGATTATTCTCCATATTTCTGAATTCTGGGATTTCATTATTTTTGTTGTGGTAAGATTACCTGTTTGATGGATGGAAATTCATGTATGTATGGAAACGTCCGTGCGGAGGAGCAATGAATGTAATAAGGGGGTGGAGAATAATCGCGGATTTTGGTTGGGATTGTCCTTTTTTCAATGCGTCCACTCAATAATTTTAATCTCAGGACTGATTGCCTTTATAACAGCATCTCTCATGTTGGCGTAATGTGGACAGGGATAGCCGATGGGATTACCTTTGCTGATACATGATGCAAACACAATTGCTTCTGCACCCCGGTCGATAAGCATTTTTGCTCGTGGGATGGCCCGTTTTCCCGGACATCCGCCACACGTTATAAACCCAACAATATCAACGGGGCCGGTTTCTTTAAAGGCACATTTCCCCTCTTTTGTAACTTTGAAATCCATAGTCCCCGGACAGATATCTTCTGTCATGAGGCAGCGAATAATACCCACTTTCATTCCTATCACATAACTTAGCAGCATTGTTATATTTAAATCAAAGTATCTCTACATCAGAATATGCAATTAAGGTTTTTCATAGCCATTTTCAAACTGTGCAGGCCGTGCCAGAAGAGCACATCCCTGAAAAAAGAAGCATGATTTGGGTTTTGTTTTGAGGAAGTACTATACGCCGAAAAGTATCGGAAGATGTTCTGGTACAGCCTGAATTAACCAGATTTGTGGATCTAAGGAAAAGTGGGCAATATAATTAATATAATTAACAGTTCACAATAAGGCCATCCATGCCATATATGAGCCAATCACCATAAGCACAAGCAGAATAATCAGAAGTTTATAACAGCAGCTTTTGCAGAGACCAAATACTCCTCCATCCCCTTCAGGAGTTGCCGAACTACATGCTCTGCATGTATGGGCGGGACCGGTGGAAAGTGGGGCCTTGCCGTGTTCTTTTTCATACATCTTTTTGATTTTTTCATCAAGATTGGGGCTGTTATGAATTCTGTGCCAGTCATCATTGCTCATACCCTGAAAATAATCGCATTCGCTGCATTTAAGCCAGATCTCATATCCATCGGGCTGTTCAACAACAACTGTTTTTTTCCCACATTTAGGGCATACAATTGTTTTTTCACTCATTACGACATGACTCCTTTTATTAGTTATAAGCAGTTAGGCTTTTAAAACATTCATTTTAGTTGCAAATTCTGTTTCTGCATTCAGATATCAAGTTGTCTTTTATAGCTGAATTTTTCCAGGAGACTACGGGATGATATGGTTTGGAGAAGAGGTGGGTGATCTTCTTTTCTTATATCTCCGAGTGGCCGTTCTCGATGAGTCAGGTGTAGAACTGCCTGATGATGGAGACGAAGTCTGAGAGTATTTCACTTGTTCATAATGTCGACGATTTCATGATGATATTAGACCTGCTTGGAGATGGCTATAAAAATCTTAGTTGTTGGAGTCTTAGTGTCGAAAGTGAGTTATAGGTTATAATCTTCTCTTTCACGGTGTAATAAAAAAATATGCGGATGAACGGGGTTAATCATGATGTATTTTATCCCAACCATTAAGGAACTCTGATTTATGGAGATTGAAATACACTTCTCTTTCAGTGATTTCATTTGGCGAAATCGATTGTGCATGCACCAGATCTTTTTTGTCTTCAAAAATGTGTATTTTCTTTTGAATACTCTTGAAGCGTTTTAACTGCACATTAGAATTATTTACATATGCTTCATCGTAATTGAAAATATAATATTCTGGTTTTCTCCATGAGTCATCCAATGCAACTCCTAATAAAATATCGAATTTGTGTTCCTTTTTCTGACCTACACGTGAAACGGTCCATCCCCAAAGCTTCACTTGTTTATCATATAACCCCTCATTTTTAAGAGTGGAAGTTTTTACTTCGATTCTCTTATTATGTTCCCCAACGCGGATATCATAACTTCCTTGTCCTCCCTTTGGCTGAACCACTTTGAATCGATTAGATAACTCCTTTAAGCAGTAAAATTCACCCAAATCTGAGACTAATTATCGGGTTCGATATCTAACCGTTCAATATCCTCTTTAAAAGAAATTATCAATTCAATCACAGAATCATAATTCATGATATTCCCTCAATGAATATCTTGACACCCCTACTATTTCAGGGCATGCTAAGGAATTTCCTACAATGTGAACAATAAACTTTGGACAGAGTACAATCTCTCCCACAACTACCCCTATCTGCGCACGTGTGGCATTCAAGATTATTGTGCTCTGTTTCAGCAGGTAAATTACATGTATTGCAGTACCAGGTTCCACTGCTTTTTTTTAGAGATACGTATAACCCAAAATATGTGTTCTAAGGGTATGGTTCGAACCTGTAACTTCTATAGAGCAAGCTCTAAGAGTTCAAAAATTACAAGATAACTATTACCCTTGATTAATATGCGAGGGGAGGGATTTGAACCCGCGAACTCCTGCGAGATCGGATCTTGAGTCCGACGCCTTTAACCTCTTGGCTACCCTCGCTTTAGTGTTGACAACAAGTGTCGTGTTTGATTTTGTTTGATTTGATCCTGATAAGTGTTGCACTGTGGTGTAATACTTATTGGATTTATTACTTGGATATAGATCTGGTTAAAGGTTGCTAAACAGTGTGAGATTTGAATTATCAGGTTAGGTCAGGTCAGCTCAGACCTGCCCCGCTCTACCCCTGCTGTTTTCTATTATTTTCCATTGTTTTCCATTTTCGTCTCTCCATCCTGCTACAGACGACACACCTCTTCCTCTCACTTCACCCTCACATAAAATCCGCAAGTCCCATCTGCTTCTCCGGCGGCTCCCCAAAAGTCGAGAGGATTGCCATATCCAGCATCTCAACGCGCTGTTTTGTGTATTTGGAGACCTTGTATTTCTCACAGATATTAATGGACATCTCAAGGTATTTCTTCACAGAACCCTCATGCACTGTCTGGATAATTTTATTCCCACACCTCGTGCACTTGCCTGAAAGTGTCATCCTGCGGTATTTTGAGTTGCACTTTGTGCATCGCATCTTCTGTTTTGAAAATGCATTGAGGTTGCCCATCAGATCACGGATGAAATGGGTGTTTAACACACGTTCCGCGACATCATCCTCGTCCACTGCACGGATTATCCTCCCAAGTTCAAGTTCTGCTTCAAGTTTGTCAATCATCGTTGTCAGCCGTGTGTACATCGATTCGATAGGACCTGCAGAGATGTCCGATGTGTCATGCGTAAACATGATCCCCTCATACTGGGCAGGAGTACCTAACCTCAGTTCCACATGATCGATAATCTTTTCAAGCTCTTTCGGGTGGGTGCACTTCAGTGATTCCAGATAGAGTTCAAGCGGGTATGACGGGCAGGCATCGAGATTATGGCTCTCCTTGTCCACCTCGGCAGGATCGAGCCTGCTTGTTAATACAAGAGGTGCATCCATTGAACCACCTCTGGTCGCCGGCAAAAACGATCTTGAGAAGTTGATAAGCCCGTCAAGAAGAAGCATCACGCAATCCTCATCACCATCACACTGTCCGGTAAAAATTCCGTTTGCGACCAGAGTATGATCCTCTGCAACTGTCAGGCAGTAGACGTAATCCTCTGTTGATTTGATCACTTCCCGTCCGGTGACCGTGTCATTGATCATCATACTGCCATCGAAAGTGGGGACACTGTCACCAATCTTCACTTCAATTGCCTTAATTTTTCTCAGGTAATCAATATCAGAGACCAGCAT
>DAOVRB010000087.1 GCA_030628325.1 Methanomicrobiaceae archaeon
CGCTTTTTAATCTGATTATCACTGACTTATTTTTCCCTGAAAAAATCCGGGTTATTCCATTTTCTTTTCCAGTAGAAATAAAGGGGTCCCTCAAATTACACGTAAAACCTATAATCAAACCATTCTATCTAACCATTCTATCAAATTATTCTATCAGACTATTTTATCCAACCATTCTATCAAACTATTCTGCCTAACTATTCTATCAGACTATTTCATCAGAATATTCCACTAAACATTCCATCAAACCATTAGACTCATCATAACTTACATCAAAATCAGAATGTATGGATCCATCACATATCCAGAAGATCGCAATAAAAGCAGCAGTTATTACAGTCTCTACTTCACGTGATGAAAGTATGGACAAAAGCGGTGCGAAAATTAAATCTCTGTTTGATGATGCAGGTATCCCGGTTACTCACTATCTGGTTATTCCGGATGATATTGAGACAATCAGAGATGAACTGAGGAATGCTCTTGAAGTTACAAATTGTATTATTTTCAGTGGTGGTACTGGTCTTACCCACGATGATTGCACAATTGAAGCGATTTTGCCATTGCTTGATAAAGTGATGGATGGTTTTGGTGAGCTGTTCAGGTACCTGAGTTATAAGGAGATTGGGACAAGGTCACTTCTTTCACGTGCTGTGGGAGGTATAATTGACGGAAAGGCAGTTTTTTGTATTCCTGGTTCTGTAGGTGCTGCTACCCTTGCAACTGAGGAAATTATCATCCCCGAAATCGGTCATATTCTTACACACGCAGGAAAATAATAGTTGGAGAGTAGGAGAATAGCAGAGTACCAGAGTTGAGAGTATAACAAGTGAAGGAGTTACGGAGGAGGCGAATATTATTGTGTCCGGGATCTCGAGTAGTAAAGTTGGAAAATAACAGGCAAAATTGGACGAAACTGAAAGATTCTCACTCTCTACACTCTCTATTTACACTCTCTATTTATATACATCAAGAAGAGCAACCCGCTCAAGGACAAGTTCCCTGAATCGCTCTTTGCCAACAACGTCAATCTCATCCTCTGTTATTGAAAAAAGATTCATTAAATGTTTCATTTTTTCAGGATCAATATCTTCCCATAAACCGGCATTATGAGGGAGGAAATCTACTATCCCGTTCATATCTTTTACTGCATCCTCACAGGGAGGACAGATACATATGAAACTGTGATTCTCACCCTGGTGAACACCAAAGACAGAGGCCTCCTGACACTGCCGGGTGCCACCGGTATAGAGCAGAGTCTCCATCTCAAATGAATTTGCAATAGGTTTTCCCTCAGAAAAAGATCGCCAGGCATGTGCGAGTGCTGATCTTATATGCTCAGTACCTGCTATGTTGTCTGCATTAAAACAGATGATATGGACAGAGTTTTTTTCTGCAACTACCCTGATATTTTTTAAGAACCTGCGTTCATCCTCAATATTAAACTCTGCTTTTAAGATATCGCATTCACATCCCTTAGCAGAGAATATCTCCGGAGTTCTCTTTTTATTTTCATCATACAGATCATTTTTCTTCATTATCAGTCACCAGAATATCAGACTTAATATCAGATTTAGTATCAGACTCACTATCAGACTCAGTATTTCAAATTACCAGATATTATTATCCCCGGATTTACCTGCCTGAGTGAAGTACCTTACCCTTAAAGGATGAGGTTTCCTGTTTCATTCCCCGGAGCAACCTTTATGAGTCCACAGGCTCTTTCCAACGTTTCACAGGTGTTTAGTGCCTGATACTCCGTGTTCGCCACTGTATTATTCACTCAAACTGGAAGAGAGAAGACTGCTTCTCATTATTGGGGGTATTCTCACCGGTTTTGGCTTTTTTACTATTTCTGCGCTTTTTACTTTTACTGTCTTTACTGTTTTCACTGTCAGTGAATTCAGTATTTTCAAACCGGTTTCTCTTATTTCTCTTATTATTACTATTACTACTGTTACTACGGTTGTTACTGTTACTACTATTGCCATTACTATTACCATTACCACT
The DNA here is from genome assembly GCA_030628325.1 of Methanomicrobiaceae archaeon. Lineage (GTDB taxonomy): Archaea > Halobacteriota > Methanomicrobia > Methanomicrobiales > Methanomicrobiaceae > DAOVRB01. The sequence continues at coordinate 2,008 of DAOVRB010000087.1, forward strand.
ATAACCCTGACTCTGATCCTGACTTTTACCCTCAATCTGTCTGAATAAATTCTTTGCAATACCCTGCCCGACAATTGAGCTGACTTTATCAATCCCTGCTTCTCTGAGTTTTTCAGGAGTGGTAATATTGTTATTAAACAGCCTTCTGGCACGTACACGCCCGATACCATGAAGTTTAACAAGCGGCAGAAGATTACGTTTGATTCCGTGCTTCATACGCAGCTCCATCTCTAAAACCGGAATTTTTAATCCGGGAGCTACAATTTCCGAGAGACGTGTTGCAGAGTGTAAAAGCCAGTTTATACCATCAACCACATTGTAGATATCGCCTGGTCCTACATTATACCGATCACAGATGGTCTCTTCGCCTACCTCATCTATCCAGTCAGACAAGAGCATTGCAGTCTTAAGAGCACGATAAAACTCTTCCATCTCGTCATATGAACACTTAATCCAGAACTCCTCATCGTGGTCATACAAAAACTTTTCAAGAAAATGAAGGTCATTTTTCCTGACATAGAGTGTATACATATCAGGTGTCATACAGAGCATATGTAAAAGGCCGATCTCTGAAAATCCATCCTCCGAGTTATGCTCTGAAAGAGTAAGTGAGATCATATCAGCAGAATAGGGATTGATATACAGTCTGGATATCAGTTGTCCGTAGCTGTTTGCAGAGAGTTTTTTATCTGTATCTGATATCATCGCGGAAGTTTTGAGAAAATCAAGTGATTTCCTGATAATACGCGAAAGATGCTTTGTTTTTTTGTTCTGGAAGACATAGAATGTCTTTTCCATGAAACTTAGAAGTTCATCCTCTGATCTGACAAAACCAGTTGCAATAAGTGAGAGAATATGGGTTCCAAGAGTATACTCATCATCACAATGGGATGTCACATCCTCGGCAGGGGCATCGATATACTCCTCATATAAACTCCGGACTGCTTCGTTATTCTTTGCGATCAGGAGCGCTTCCCCGAACGGGTCCAGTGCGGGTCTGCCTGCTCTCCCTGCCATCTGCCTGTACTCTCTGACAGGTATGGGCAGCATACCTGCACCTGATTTAAAACGGAGGTAATCACGGATAATCACCCGGCGTGCGGGCAGATTAAGTCCTGCTGCAAGTGTCGGTGTGAATGAGATAACCTTTATGTGACGGTTTCTGAATCCGTCTTCAACAAGTTTACGCTGAAGTCTCTTCATCCCTGCGTGGTGAAAGGCAACGCCTTTTTTTACGCATCTGGCAAGTGTATGCCCCATATCAGTATCTGCCACAGCCTCAAGCTGATTACTGAGTATATCAAGTTCAGGAGACTCCTCTTTTAAGGCAGGGGCTGCCCGCTTTGCAAAACCCTCTGCATTCTTTCTGGATGAGACGAAAACCAGACACTGGCCGCCGTCATTTATTGTATCAATGCAGAGGTTGGTATCATCATACTTTGTGGGAGTTTTAATCTCCTTCTCTTCATCAGAGAAGTGTAGTGTTCCTTTATAGTAGACGGCTTCCCTGAGATCAACCGGCCGCCATTTTGATGAGACCAGTTCTGCATCAAGCCAGCCTGCCAGAACTTTTGGGTTGCCGATTGTTGCTGTGAGTGCGAGTATCTGTATCCCTGCGTTTAAGCATTTCAGTTTGGTAATCACCATCTCAAGTGTGGGTCCGCGATTTTCAGAATCAATAAGATGTGCCTCGTCTACTATAAGGAGAGAGATCTCTGAGAGCCATTTTGCGTTATTTCTCAGGAGGGAGTCCACTTTTTCACTGGTTGCAATTATGATATCGTTTTTGCTGAGGTAGTTATCACGCCGGTCCAGGTCTCCTGTAGCAATACCAATCTCCACTGCTTTTCCCTGAAATTCTTCATATTTTTCAGAAGCCAGGGCTTTCAGGGGTACAATATAGAGACATTTTCCACCTTTGCAGATGCTGTGGTGCATCGCCATCTCGGCAACGAGTGTCTTGCCACTTGCAGTGGGTATGGATATGAGCAGATTTTTTCCTGAGAAGAGACCTGCGTTTATACAGTCTGCCTGTGGCGGGTACAATTCAGTAATATTTTTAGCTTCATAATTAAGAATCAGGTTTTCTGGCAACGGCAAATCGCAAATCTTCATACATACCCCCTTTTTTCCACTCCAAACGTGAAATATTTACGTTAAATTCAAAAAGAATATTGGAATCTGGGTTTTTTGTGCAGTGGAAACCAAACACTGCTGACCCGGAAGAGTAAATTTTTAAGAGTAATTATATCTTTTTTAGTAATCTTAGTAGTAATACTCTGCCGTACCACATTCATAATAGTAATACTCCGTCATACCAGATTCTTAATAATAATACTCCAGCATATCGTATTTTGCTTCTTTCTTCTTCTTGTCAAGGAACGCGAAGACGACTTCATGAGGCAAACCCTCAAGAATCATCTCGAGTGCTTTCTGCGCCAGTTTTACCTGTTCAGGCATACCGATGATTGCAACGGTTTTATTATATACAGAGAGTATTGTGCCTGTCAGATCCTCAATCTGCTCGCGGGATTTTCCGTTCCTGCCAATAATCCGGCCGCGGAACCGCTCAATCTGCTTTGTTGTTGTGCATGCCCTTGAGAGATCTATAATATCAAGCATAAGATCTTCATCATCAAGTATAATACCGGCACGTTCAGGTGAGAAGCCACGGTTAACTGCACGGATGAAATCAATCGTCCGCATTACCGCAATCGCGTCTTCACTTTCCACAGTGACAATGCCATCCTCACTGTTGATAGTAATTGTAGTCCCGGTTTTCTCCTCTATTGTTCTTCTGGTTGATCCTTTCTTTCCGATAATGACCGCGATACGATCCTGTGTAATTTTTATATCCTGTATTGTCATCTTCATTCTCCATTATAGTTTTATTTCAGCGTTCAAAACGTGATTCTCCTATGATCTCCCTAAAAATTTCCTTTTCGTCCCTGACGTCTGTGAAACGTGAAAAATACCTGTTGATGTTCTTTATATCTCTCACAAGGAAGGCGATTGCCTTTGGGTGATCTGGTGTTACTGCCTGCCCCATGTCAATAATAACAGGGTTTTCTCCGTCATAGAGTATATTGAACTCTGAGAGATCGGCATGCACGAGCTCTGCCTTGTTAAAGAGTATACCCATATCTGAAATGATTCTCTTATAGATCTCGTCCGGATTTTTTAGTTTCACCTGCCTTAACTGTGGGTATGGAATCTCATCCTCGCCCAGAAATTCCATCAGGAGGATGTTTCTGTCAAAATAATACGCTTTGGGTACATACAGACCTGCATCATACGCCCGTTTTAAGTTAGAGTATTCTTTCTTTGTCCACGCAAAGATAAGGTCCTTCCTTGACTTCCTGACTGATGAGAAGCGGGGATCTCCGACAATGTATTCGTTCATTGCCCTGAAGTTTGCAGACTGTATCCTGTAGATCTTGATTGCAACAGGGCCCACTTCACTCTCACCATAAAAGACGTTTGCCTCCTTTCCGGTGGATATTGATCCGCCGATTGCGGAGATTTTTCTTTTGTGAACCAGTTTGTAGAGAGCGAGCAGTGTTACATCATCAAAGACGTTCTCCATGACTTTCATCTGGTCCGCATCTTTTATCCTGATGCCCTGCTTTGAGATTTC
>DAOVRB010000279.1 GCA_030628325.1 Methanomicrobiaceae archaeon
CCTATCTTTATTGAGCATAAAATATTTAAAGGTCTTAAATCTGCTGTAGAATTCAGGGAAACAGCTGAAATAGATGATTTTGTTATAAAAATGGCTGAGAAGATGAAAAGGCCATTAACATATCGTGATCCGATAGTAGATGCAACCCTCCCTGATGGTTCACGTATAAATATTGTGTATGGTACTGAAATCAGTAAAAATGGAAGTAATTTCACTATCCGTAAGTTTGCTGAGGACCCCCCAAGTATACTTAGCCTCATTGAATGGAAAACAATAGATTATACTATGGCTGCATACCTATGGATCTGTCTGGAATTTGGGATGTCCCTGTTTGTAAGTGGTGAAACTGCAAGTGGGAAGACAACCACTCTCAATGCTATTACGACATTTATTCCGCCTGAAAATAAGATAGTAACAATTGAGGATACACCTGAATTAACATTACCTCATAAAAACTGGACAAGAGAAGTTTCAAAGGGCAAAGGTAGTGGTGAAGGTGAAGGCGGTTCGATAACTATGTTTGATCTACTTCGTGCGGCACTCCGTCAGCGTCCAAATCAGATACTTGTAGGTGAAATTCGTGGTTCTGAGGGTGCTGTGGCTTTTGGTGCGATGCAGACAGGTCACCCTGTTATGAGTACATTCCATGCATCATCTGTAGAAAAACTTATTCAGCGTCTTTGTAGTGATCCGATTAATATCCCGATGACACATGTCGACAACCTCAATCTCGTTATTATCCAGAGTGCTGTCAGACGGCCTACAGGTGAGATGGTCCGGCGTATACTCAGTATTAATGAACTGGTTGGTTATGACCCTGAGACTGGTGGTTTTTCATTTGTTTCCATGTTTGTCTGGAATCCTGTAACAGATGAATTTGAGTTCACCGGTCGTGGCAGCAGTTATCTTCTGGAGAATAAGATTGCAACAATACTTGGAATTCCTGATAACAAGCGTTCTGAAATTTACTTTGAAGTGGACAAACGTGCCCGTATTCTTGAACGTCTTCACAAGGCAGGTTATATGGGTTTCTGGGATTTATATCACATGATTACGAAAATTAAAAAGCAGGGGCTCCTGAAGATAGAATTCTGATATGTTCAAAAATATTTTCAGTAAACTCAGAGAAAAGAACGGTGGTACATTACCATTTGAAGGTGCAGGTGAGTCACTAAAGGAGCGCCTGAAACAGGTTAGCGAAAACAAGAATGTAGGTTCCGACATCCTGTTTATGATAACTTATATGACCTCAATAACAACGGCTAATGTTACAAGACCTGAAATTTTTGCATACACGTCTAAACGAAAAGAGTACCTTACTGCGAAATATATTGAGAAAGTTGAAATATTTGTAAAAAAATGGGGTTACAGTTATGCACAGGGTCTGGAGATTGTTGCTGAGCGCGTAAAAAATAAGATCTTACAGAGTATGCTCAACCGTTACGGAAACGCCATTGGATCAGGTGTCCCTGATGAAGAATTTCTTCGTCTTGAACTTTCAACAATAAGGAGTGTTTATAGAAACACTTGTGAACAGGGTTTTTCTATGCTTCAAAAATGGGGCGATGCATATATCGCCCTGATGCTTTCAGGAACAATTGTCAGTATTATTATCATGGTATCAGTTGCAATATACGCTCCTGATGATCTTGATTCAACTTTAAATGGTTCATACCTGTTGGTTTTAGGAATATCCCTCTTTGGTCTGATAACGATGTACAAATCTATTCCGGATGACCAGAAATGTCATGGTCTTTTGGGAAAGGGAACATATGAACAGGAAATGATTCACCGGATGGAAAGAATTGTTTTGCCTGTTATTGCAATAAGCACGGTTATTTTAATGTTGATTGGCATTAATTTTGGTGTTGTTGTACTCTTTGCAGCTCTTCTGCTTTTTCCAATGGGAGTGCTGGGTCTGATTGATGACACAAATATTATCCAGAGGGATGAAGACTTTGTTGTTTTTATCCGGGGTCTGGGATCGATAATGGGTGGAAAAGGATTCACTGTTACTCCTGCACTTGCTGAAGTTGACAGGAAATCTCTTGTTATTCTCGGTGATTTTATTGACGGCGCTTATAGCAAACTGAATCTGGGACTGGATGAGGTGAAAGTCTGGAACCGGTTTACTGCAGACACAGGTAGCAATCTGATTTATAAATACATGAGGATATTTATGGATTCAATCACACTTGGAGGAAATCCTATTGAAATCGGAAAAATAGTCAGTACATCAATGCTTGAGATGACACTTCTCAGACAGAAAAGAGAAATGTTGTCAACGGGATTTATTGTGCTGTTACTCCCTATGCATGCGGCAATGATTGCGATTTTTGTTTTCCTGCACCGGATTCTTATCAACATGTCACACGCGATTACAAATGTGATGGAGACTTTTGAATCAACAGCAGGCGCCATGAGTGGCAGCAGCGGTTCGGTTGGCGGTTCTATGGCAAGTTCAATAAATATTTTTGTGAATTTTCCAGAAGAAAAAATGGGTACATATCTAATAACAATGTTAATGATAATTACAATAGCAAATATTTTAGCAGGTAAAATTGTAAAAGGCGGAGATCGATATATACTTTACTTCATGGGAAGCATTTTATTTGGATTGACTGGTATAATATATTTAGTGACACCATTTGTTGTTGACATGATATTTCAGATCCCGACATTTGAGGCAATATAATGAAAGATAGTTCCCGAAGAATGATCCTGATGCTTACAATTGTTATTGTAGGTTCTGCCCTTATTTTTCTGGATGTTTCTACTGAAGTACTTATAGCAGGTACAATAGCCATAGGTCTGATCTCACTTATCGGACTGGGCATTCTCTCTTTTTTAGATATAAAGGAGAGTCTTCGTA
>DAOVRB010000090.1 GCA_030628325.1 Methanomicrobiaceae archaeon
CGTTCTGGTGTCAGAAGTCCTACAGTATCACAGAAACAGAGCCTGTCAGCACCATGTTCCACGCCCTGTCTGAATAGATCACCCAGGTATTTCTGATCTGCACGTGAAGCATCCTCACCACTGAGTTCGACAATCAGGCCGCGTTCCTTTGCATAGTCAACTGCATCCAGCGCCATTTTAGAGACTTGCTCTCTGGTTTTACGCAGCTTTACAGTTATGTGAAGATCGCTTACCGGCACTACCAGGTGTACAGATTCAGCACCGGCGTTTACTGCATGGTCAATGTCGTATGGAAGGGCACGGACAAATGTACAACACTCTGCCTTCAGACCTGCATCTGCAATTAGTCTGATCCCTTCACGTTCACCTTCAGAAGCTGCGGCAGAACCCGCTTCGATAACATGCACACCTATATCAGAAAGTAAAGAAGCAATCTCTAATTTTTCATCGGGACTTAATGATACGCCCGGTGTCTGTTCACCATCCCTAAGGGTAGTGTCAAAAAAACGAATATTATTGGCTAATAAAGCAATCCCTCATAGGATTTCTCACCCATTAATTTTAGTACAGGTAACTATTTATATGTTTTTGAAAATGGTCAAAAAGAAAAATTATGAGGTTTCAACACTCTCATATATAGCTGTGAAGTAGCGGTACTGGAAAATTCCAATGGCAGGCATAAGGAGTATGCTAAGTAACCACCCTATAACAGGTATCATTCCCAGGATAGTATAAACGACACCAAGAACAACCACCACTACAACAACCGCGATGATATATTGTATCCAGCCAATCTTACCAATCGTTTCAAAAATTGCACTAAAGTTGAATGCCTCACCCATACTGCCGGTACGTGAAAATCTGATCATTCCCATAATAGAGATAAGCCCAATAATCAGTGCAAGAATTAAAACAATGAGTAAACCACCCAGTAATCCGGCAATACCTGCAGCCACAACTGAGTCACTGCCAGATGCAAGAGCCATTATTGATCCACCAAGAACAAGGAATGCAACAATCATCACCGGAATTGAATAAATCAAACCGAGAACTAACAGTTTAATACCATCAATAAAGAGAGAACCCCAGTTCTCCAGTTCAGGAGCAGGTTTAGCCCCACTCATAATTCGCACAGAGTACCCGCCAAACAGCGGGAAGATAATTGCACATATAATCAGAAGAAACCATCTGGTCCATTTGCCAATAAGTGCCTCTTTTGTGTATTCAAAAGAGTCCCCTAACATTTCACTAATTCCCATATTAGCACCAATATATAGGATATTCGTAATTATATTTAAATATTGGCCTTAAAAAACCAAAAAAAGAAAAAATATCAGGTTATCCATTTATTTAAGGGCAGATTTAATGCCGGAAGTGGCGGATACCAGTAAAGACCATTGCCATGTTCAGGCGGTTTGCAGCGTTAATTACTTCCTGGTCACGTATGGAACCACCCGGCTGAAGGAGAGCAGTTGCACCTGCCTTTGCTGTTTCTTCCAGAGTGTCAGGGAAAGGCAGGAACGCATCAGAGGCAACAGCAGAACCATTCAGAGGGAAATTTGCTTTTTCAACAGCAATCTTTGCAGAATCAACACGGCTCATCTGACCTGCACCGATGCCAAGAGTGGCTTTCTCATCAGCAAAAATTATTGTATTGCTTTTTGTATGTTTGCAGACCTTCCACGCGAGTTGCATTGCATGCATTTCACCGGGAGTAGGATCACGTTCAGTGACAACAATCCAGTTCTCCGTATAATCCACAGGAGTTCTCTGAACAAGCGCTCCCCCGTCAATAGTGCGTATCTCATCAGAGATCACTTCTTCCGGAAGAATCAGAACACGCATATTCTCCTTTCTTTTCATGATATCCAGTGCTTCATCTGTATAAGATGGTGCAATTACAACCTCAACAAATGTAGATGCCAGTTCTTTGGAAACATCTGCCTCAACTTCACGGTTAAATGCAACGACTGAACCATATGCAGAAACAGGATCAACATCCCGTGCCCGCAGATATGCCTCAATAAGTGAGTCTCCCACTGCTACGCCGCATGGATTGTTATGCTTCACAATTACTGAACAGGCTTCGTCAAATTCACGGACAAGACCTACAGCTGCGTTCACATCAAGGTAATTATTGTATGACATCTGCTTCCCCTGAAGAGGAGTCTGGTAAGCGATACCATGGTCACCATAAACAGCGGCTTTCTGGTGAGGATTCTCTCCGTACCTGAGAGTCCGTCCGTTCCTGTACTGGACTGTCAGAACCTCAGGGAATTCACTGTCAATATTGTAGAGATAATTACTGATTGCCGCATCGTAGGATGCCGTACGTGCAAACACTTTTTTTGCAAGAGAAAGGCGTTCTTCGTCTGTGAAACTACCCTTTCTTACAGCCTCAATGACCATCCCGTAATCTATGGGGTCAATGACTACTGAGACATCCTTAAAATTTTTTGCTGCCGCACGGATCATTGCAGGACCGCCAATATCAATGTACTCAACAAGTTCATTTAATGGAATATTTTTCTTAGACATCTCTTCAAAAGGATACAGGTTAACAACAAGCAGGTCGATTTCGTTGATCCCATGCTCTTCCATCACACGGTCGTCAATTCCACGCCTGCCAAGAAGACCGCCATGAATTTTTGGGTGCAGTGTTTTAACACGCCCGTCCATCATTTCAGGTGAACCTGTGTATTCTGAAACTTCTACAAAATCTATTCCTGCTTCTTTTAAGGCTTTACCTGTTCCACCAGAGCTTAAGATGCTGATATTATTGTCTACAAGAGTCTTTGCAAGATCAATTATTCCTGATTTATCCCATACAGAAAGGAGTGCCCATGTCATGGTGACATATCATCTCTAATCTCAAATAATGTTACTGCATGCTGGCATATTTCAGGGGGCTCTCCCAAATCGGATCAGGATGGATCTGACAGTTGACTAAAAAATCAAGTTTCTACAGGTCATTTTTCATGAGTCTGCAGGTCTGCCCGAAAAACAGGTCATATTATTATAGTGCTATAGCCGATTTGGCAGAATCCAGGGAATGTATAATGAGTCCGGAAAACTAATAATACCATAAGGATGCGAGATTCACCATTAAAAACAGTTCTCTATTGGTGTCCCGAGTGTAACATTCCACTTATGGGACGTAAATGCGCCTGCGGTGCAAAAGCAATTGAGATTTCACTGTTAAAACCATACGATATCCGGCCTGCACTTGAGTATGACCGGAATCTGTTAATTAAACTCCTGAGTGAACGCTTTGGAATAGATGAAATCCCAGAGATTGTTCTTTTCAATAAAACCGGGGGAACCGACCGAAACGATCTGATTATTATAAATGGCGAAAGGTTTGGCTGGCTGTCATTTGATCCTTATAACAGAAAATTTTCCATTGAACTGACTCAGGGTGCACTACCCTATATTCTGCCTAAAATTAAGACAGGAATTGTTGATATAACAGAGTATATCAGAGAAACAGGAAGAAAGAGACTTGGTGGAAAAAATATCCCGTTTAATTCAGAACTCAACGATGGATTTGTTGTAATAAAAGCCGGTAAACGGTGGGGTGTCGGTAATCTGAACAACGGGAAACTGAAAATAAAAACACTTGGCGTGATCGAAGAAAAGGAGTTTAAAAACCCGGATCAGGATGAAGTAATAAAGAAAAATAAACGTCACTTAAAAAATCTTGAACGCAATGCCATCCGTTTAATAAGATCATATATGGATGAAGATACCCCGGTTAATGTTTCTTTTAGTGGTGGTAAAGACAGCACCGTAGTGCTTGAACTTGCACACAGAGCCGGCGTAGAAGACGTATACCATGTTGATACCGGAATGGAATTTCCTGAAACAGTAGATTTTGTGAGAGAAACCGGGATTAAAAAGATCCTGAAAGGAGCTGATTTCTGGCGTGAAGTCCGTACACATGATCTACCCCGGAAAGATGACCGCTGGTGCTGTGAGAAACTCAAACTTCAGCCTGTTAAAGAATGGCTTAAAAATAAAGGCAGATGTGTAACTGTGCAGGGCAACCGCTGGTACGAATCATTTTCACGTCTGAACCTTCCGGCAGCGTCAAAAAACCCATATAACTCAAAACAACTGAACCTTTCTCCAATAAGAAACTGGCGTGCTTTTGAAGTCTTTTTATATATCTGGTGGCGGGAACTTCCGTATAATCCTTTATATGACAAAGGTTTTGAAAGAGTTGGCTGCTGGAACTGTCCTGCAATGCTTGAAAGCGAAGCAGAGAGAAATCTGGAACTTCACCCCGAATTATTTGGAAAATGGCAGAATCATCTGAAGAGGTGGGCACGACAGAATAAACTGCAGGAAGATTATGTCCGATGTGGATTATGGAGATGGAAAGAACTTCCACCAAAAATGAAAGAACTCGCCAGAGCCCACAATATCAAATTAAAAGAGAGCCCTCCAAAGCAAATCCGGAGATCTCTACAATAATCTCTTTTTTTCCAGATTTACGCATAAATCAGGATAATGTGCCAATATTTTAGGGAAACATATATATAGAACTACAATCCATTACTTATGGTATCACTTTAGAGAAACCTCTACAACAGGATGGTATGATGAAAGAGGAGACACCTGTACAGACTGAAACAGAGCAGGAAACCACAATTAATGATGGAAGTCCTGAAAAGCTCTCCGGAGAAGAGAAGATATCCTCTAAAGAAGAGGAACTCCAGGAGACTATTAACGAACTGAATGACAGATATCTCAGACTCGCAGCTGACTTTGAAAATTACAAGAAACGTAATGCCAGAGAAACTGAACAGCGCATCAGTTATGCCGTTGAACAGATTGCCATTGAAATGCTGGATATAACTGACAACCTTGAAAAGGCATTATTATCTGATGATGATTCTCTCCGTGAAGGTCTAAAGCAGACATATAAACTCCTCATATCAATGCTTGATGGCCATTCAATTACACCGATTGAATCAATTAATCAGAAATTTGATCCAACAAAGCAGGAAGCACTGGCATATGTTCCTTCAGATTGTGAGGAAGGCACGGTGATTGATGAAATCACCCGTGGGTATTATATGAAAGATAAAGTAATCAGATGTGCTAAAGTAGCAGTTTCACAAGGAAAAAATAAAGAGGAATAAATTATGGCATCAGAAAAAATACTTGGAATTGATCTTGGAACCACAAACTCGTGTATGGCAATAATAGAAGGCGGAAAGGCAACAGTCATTCCAAACGCCGAGGGAGGGAGAACAACTCCGTCTGTTGTTGCATTCACAAAAGATAATGACCGTCTCATAGGCAATGTGGCAAGACGCCAGGCAATTACAAATCCAGACAGAACAGTCAGTTCAATTAAGCGTGATATGGGTACTGACCGGAAAGTAACCATTGATGATAAAAAATATACACCTCAGGAAATTTCTGCGATGGTTCTCCAGAAATTAAAAACTGACGCTGAGGCCTATCTTGGAGAGAAAATTACTAAAGCTGTCATCACAACTCCTGCATACTTCAATGACGCA
>DAOVRB010000128.1 GCA_030628325.1 Methanomicrobiaceae archaeon
CTGTTTCAGTGCCAATTACATTGATGATATGATCTGAATCCAGAAAATCTGCAGGAGTTCTGCAACCCCGATCCACGTAACATTTCTGCACGAGTTCTGCACATTCTGTTATTACGCAGTCGTTTGAAGCTCTCCCCATGATCCTGTCAAGATCGGCGATGTAGATATATTCCGGTGCGATTTCGGTTACATATTTTACCGGTTCTGTGGATGATGAAAGTCCCCAGGTCAGAGGCGCATATGATGCCCGTTCTCCTCTGGCGCCATGGACTACAACGCCTCCCATGATGTCGATTGCAAGAATTAGTAACATGTTTCCAACGTAACCACTATTAGGTGAAATGATCAAAAATAAGTATGGAATTATTAGTCAGCCCAAGTAGTGTAGAAGAGGCAAAAAATGCACTTGCTGCTGATATTATTGATGTAAAAAAACCATCTGAAGGTTCTCTTGGTTGTAATTTTCCCTGGGTTATTGATGCAATCAAAGGAATATCAGATAAACCTGTTAGTGTTGCTATAGGAGATTCTGACTTTAAACCAGGTGGTGCTTCAATGGCTGCATACGGCGCTGCCTGTGTAGGTGCTGATTATATTAAGGTAGGCTTAATGTTTGATGGTGCTCTTCAGGCTGAAGAATTTATAGGGGCTGTTGTTAAGGGAGTTAAGTGGAAGTTCCCGGAAAAAACTGTTGTTATTGCAGCTTATGCTGATTACAGCCGTGTGAATACGATTTCACCTCTGGATATGGCACCCCTGGCTGCAAAGGCAGGTGCTGACATTGCAATGATTGACACTGCAATTAAGGATGGGAAAAGTCTTTTTGATTACTTCAATGAATCTGAGTTACAGGCGTTTACAGCAAAAAACCGTGCACTTGGTTTGAAGACTGCACTGGCAGGGTCACTGAAATTTGATGACCTGAAAGTTCTGAAATCCATTGACCCTGACATAATAGGTGTCCGCGGGATGGTCTGTGGCGGCGATCGTAGTGACAGTGTGCGTGCAGATCTTGTAGAAAAAGCAATTAGTCTGATTAGGTGAAGAGATGGGGTATGTTGAAAAACTGAATGTGCCGCTGGGGCTGACTTTTGATGATGTTCTCCTTGAACCGGCTGAGTCATACACAGAACCGAGTGAAGCAGATGTCTCTTCCAGATTTTCGAAGAATATTGAGCTGAGTATACCTCTTGTATCAGCGGCAATGGATACTGTTACTGAATCCCGGATGGCAATTGCTCTTGCACGGAGGGGAAGTATTGGTGTAATCCACCGTAATATGACACCTGAGCGTGAAGTTGAGGAAGTTCGGGCTGTTAAGCGTGCAGATGATATCATTGAGCGTGATGTGCTTACTGTTAACTCCACAGCTACGGTAGCTGATGTAGACAGGCTGATGACTGCTCATGGTATCAGTGGTGTTCCCGTGATGGAAGGTGATGTAATCATTGGCATAGTAAGTCGTCGGGATCTGAGGAGTATTGTGTTAAAACGTGGGAACGAGAATGTTCGTAATGTTATGACTGAGGACCCGATTACTGTGGATGAGGATATTACGCTTGATCATGCCCTTGGAGTTATGTATAACAACAAAGTCGAACGTCTGCCTGTAACCAGCGGAGAGCAGAAACTTCTTGGAATCATTACTATGCAGGATCTGCTTGAAAAACAGCCATATCTGGAGGCAAGTCGTGATAAGGACGGCAATCTTCGTGTTGCTGCAGCGGTTGGTCCGTTTGATTTCAAGAGGGCGGTTCTTCTTGATGAGGCTGGTGTGGACGTACTTGTGGTTGATTGTGCACATGGCCACAATATGAATGTTGTAAAAGCGGTCAGGGAAATAAAGGAAAGTGTAGGTCCGGATGTTGTGGCTGGCAATATTGCCACAGGTAAAGCTGCAGAAGAACTGGGTGACTGTGTTGACGGTCTTAAAGTTGGAATCGGCCCCGGTTCTATATGTACGACACGTATTGTTGCCGGTGTTGGTGTTCCTCAGATTATGGCGATCGCACAGGTGGCTGAAGTGGCGTCTGAGCTGGAGATTCCGGTCATTGCAGATGGTGGTATCAGGTATAGTGGCGATATCGCAAAGGCAATCGCTGCAGGTGCTGATTGTGTGATGATGGGCAGTATTCTTGCAGGAACTGATGAAGCCCCCGGGAAGGTTATTTCAATCAAAGGCAGGAGATATAAGCAGTACCGTGGAATGGGTTCCCTTGGGGTAATGAGCGGAGGGGAGTCCAGTGACCGCTATTTCCAGAAAAAAGGTATAGGGGAAACTAAATTTGTTCCTGAAGGTATCGAAGGTGCAACACCTGCTGTTGGATGTGTTTCGGATGTGATCTATCAGATGGTTGGAGGTCTGAAATCAGCTATGGGTTATACCGGTTCACCTACGATTCCGGATCTTAAGAGGAAGGGTAAATTTGTCCGGATCACGCAGGCAGGCAGGACAGAAAGCCATCCACATAATATTTTGATTACTGATGAGGCACCCAATTACCGCTTCTTCGAGTGATCTCATCATTATTTATATTTTGAAAACTAACTTTAGGTAAGTATGCTTGAAGGCGATGAAGTTGCGCGTCTGCTTGATATTCTCGGTAACAGGAACAGGCGGCGGATAATACAGTTGCTTCGGCAGAAACCCTGTTTTGTAACAGAGATTTCAGAAAGACTGATGATAAGTCCGAAGGCAGTCATTGAACATCTGCATATGATGGAAAACGGAAAAATACTTTCATCACGAAGTGATGTGCGCAGGAGAAAATATTATTATATATCACAGGATTTTAATGTAGAGGTCAACCTGTATTCCGTTGCCGAAAAGAAGGTCTCTGTTCCCGTTGCAGAAAATACTGCCAATTCACAGTTCTTTGGCTATATATATCTGCTAAATGAACTGTTTGAGTCAAGAAAAAGAATTATTACTGATTTGGAATATATTGAGAGAGACATTGACAGTAATATTTTAGAATTGAGGCAGTGTAGCAAAGGAATATTAGAAGGTGAGTCAGAGATTAATCTGGTAATTGCACTCACCGGATATGAAATGACTTTTAGAGATATTAGCGAAGTTACTGGTTTACCGGCAAATGAACTGGATTCTTTGCTTAATGTTCTCGTGACTAAAGGTATTGTTGAAAGAACAGATAAATATTACAGGGTATGTGATAAATATGGCAAATGACCCATACGACGATGTCTTCAAAAATTTAGCCCGGGTTATGGAGGAACTGCTTAGCAACCTCTCAACAGAAGAACCGGCGCGGTTTATTGGATGTACAATTATTTCCGGTCCGGGGAATGAACCAAGGTTCATCCAGATGGATGAAACAGATGGCAATGAAATTAATTATGAAGTGGTGCAGGATAGCGAGTGGATTTTTATCACTGCCGAACTCCCGGCAGGTATTGAATCTGAGGCTTATGCAAAAATAATGACTGAATGTGTTCGAATTTTTGCCGGTGAGAGGGAGACAGAAATATCTCTTGAGTGCAAAGTTGTGACTGAAGAGAGCAGTTATTCTGTCCGGAACGGGTTAATAGATATTATATGCAAAAAAGAGATCCGGTAATTACTATATTATTATATTGGATGAATTTGCCTACCTCTGTATTTTTCAGAGGTTGTTGTTCTCCTATATAATAATGAGGGTAATTATAATAATAAATATTTTGTTTTAGAAACAGGTTAAAAATCTGTTTCCCACTATATTTTTCAAGGATTTTTTTTGTATCAACCAAAGTTGTTCTGTTGCACTAATAATTTGCTATGTAAATCACTTCATGATTTGTCATCAAAACGTGTGAGGCTGATGCCTCATACACATTTGCTATGAATAACGGAGGCCTCTTGGGTATGCCTGAGAGGAATCCTGATGTTATGGTTTATGTGTTGCGCGGTATTTTTTTGAGAGAGATAATGCGTAAGTCCTGTCTGATTTGAAAAATTGACTTTTGACACTGTGAAAATTGGGGCGAACCCGGAGAGAAATTGTTTGTCTGTTTGGGAATGACTATGCTAATAGTTTAATGACATTGCACCAAAATATCTATAAGGATTTAAGTAATGCAACAAATTATATGTTTTAAAGAAAGGCGATATATTGAGGAACTTCGTATCCTTACAAAATCAACAGCAATTGATTGTATTATTGATGATAACTTTGACAGGGTTATTTATATTATCCGGAAGGGTGATATGGGCTTTGCGATAGGTAAGAGGGGGGACAATATCAGAAAGATGCAGAGAGTTCTTGGTAAGAGGGTTGAGATGGTGGAGGAGGCTTCTGATCTAAATATGTTTATTGGAAATATTCTGAAACCTGCCTGTCTCTCCAGTGTTTTGGTAGATAATGAAACCGGCAAAATCAAAATTCTTGTTGAACGGAAGGGAGATCTTGGTATTGCTATTGGAAAGGGCGGCTCTAATGTTGAAAAGGTGCGCTTACTTTGTAAGAGGTTTTTTGGTAAGGATATTAGTGATGTTCTGATTTCCGGAAGTGATGAATCTGAAAACTAAAGTGATAGAAAATCTCTGGAATGTAATTAATGACAGGGTAGAGAATCCTCCTGAAAAATCATATGTTATTGATATTCTGAATCACAGGAAGGGTATTGATAAGGCGCTTGAGAAGGTGGGTGAGGAGGCCACGGAATTTATTCTTGCAGTAAAAAATGATGATTATGAACGCAAGGTTTCTGAGGCGGCTGATCTGTTCTTTCATATTATGCTTGCACTGCGCGC
>DAOVRB010000012.1 GCA_030628325.1 Methanomicrobiaceae archaeon
AATTCTCCTTTCAAGTTCTGTTTGGATTTAACTGAAGAATCCGCAAAAAAATCCACACCAAATTTACTTCCATGAATAATTCTTCCAGAGCTATTTTTTTCAAAATTACTCATTCTTTCATCAAAATAACTAAAATTATTTGATATTTTAGAATCTAGAGAATTAATACTTTGTATAATATTTACAAGCATTTTTTCCTGTTGTGTTCCTGTTTGTGAAATATTACTAAAACTAATTGTTTCGGAAATAGGGCTATTAAAAGCTATATTATCATCATTTTCAATATCTTTTAAAAATTTTCCCAATGATTTTATTGCAGATAACAATTTTTCAGGTTCATCAAGTTTGTAAAATATTGTTCGCATATCAACAATATCAAAGGGAATTTTAGTTCCTTCTTCAGCAATTTGTATAAATGGTTTTTTAATAGCATGCCTTATTGCAAGTTCATAATATACATTGGGATTTTCATCAGTTAAATCCGCAATTACAAGGTCAGTATTAAATAATTTATCAATTATTTGAGTCGAAATCTTTCCAGATTTAGTAATCTTATCTGCTCTTTCAATATCGTAGATTAGATCAGGAAGAGCCTCTCGAATAATGCATTTAAAAACAGTATCAGATCTATTTCTTACATCGCTGCCATCTTCCCCAATAGGACATATTACAAAACAACTTTTTTTCCCATCACCAGTCATTATTTCACCAAAAAGTCTTCTTAAACTAAATCTCTTCTTTATCCTTCATCCTCTCAAACATTTCTTTAAGGAGCTCCCGATCCTCATCACTCCTGAAAAACTCAAGAACTTCATATTTAAGGTTAGTTCCACCCGTGCCCCTTTTATTTCAGATTTCGTACCCTTGGCAAAAATAACAAAATGAATTTATGGATTTCAGGGATTTTTGCCAAGGGTGCGAAATCTAAATTCTATAGAATCTTGAATAAGATTTTTCAGTACCTTTCTACTTTAATTACTCTTACTAGTCAGATATTAAAAATATACTCTAATAAATAATTGTACCACCCATCTGTGTTAAAAATTATATGTTCTTTTGCAAGGGTTCACAATACAACTTAAAAGCCCCGGGATGATTATTACCCTGTTAACCAAATTGACAGACTGACAGAGCTCATGAGGATTTATAGTGAATGAAAAAGAGCGTGAGAGAATAAAGGCTGAAATGAAGATATCAGGGATGTCATGCGCCACATGTGCCCTGAATATCGAGAAAACCCTTAAAAATACCGAAGGTGTTTCAGACGCTGAAGTGAATTTCGGGAGTGAGAAGGCATATGTTGAGTATGATCCTGAAAAGGTGGATATATCAGCCATTGAAGGTGCGGTTCAGAGTTCGGGCTACTCTGTTATAAACGAGAGAGTTATTCTCAGGGTTGGTGGAATGACGTGTGCCATGTGCGTAAAGGCTATCGAAAATGCCCTGATGAAACTTGACGGTGTGCGTAAAGCCACAGTCAACCCCGGTGTAAAACTGGCATATGTAACGTACAATTCACAGGTGACATCTGTTGAGGATATGAAGGATGCAATACGCTCCGCAGGATACCAGTATATCGGGACTGAAGGCGAAGATACCGAAGACCTTGAGAAGGAAATCTTTGAAAAAGACTTAAAAGAGAAAGAAATCCGGATAATTGTCGGGTTTGGAATCTCACTTCCGCTAATGGCCCTGATGCTCTTTCATGTCAGTCTGCCGGTACCTATGCCTTATTTCATGCTTGCAGTGACAGTCTTCCCATTCCTCTTCCTTGCGTACCCTATATTTCTTGATGCCTGGAGGGCGCTTCGTAACAGAACACTAAACATGGATGTGATGTACTCCATGGGTATCGGGGTTGCGTATTTTTCAAGCATCCTCGGGACATTTAATATTGTTCTGACCTCTGAATTCCTTTTTTATGAGACAGCACTGATGCTTGCGGCATTCCTCACTCTTGGAAGATACCTTGAGGCAAAGGCGAAGGGCAGAACAACAGAAGCCATCAGGAAACTTATAGGTCTCCGGCCAAAAACCGCAACTCTGATTAGAAACGGCGAAGAGATTGAGATTCCAATAACTGACGTCCGGACCGGGGACTCTGTTCTCATAAAACCAGGTGGAAAGATCCCTGTGGACGGGGATGTTCTCAGTGGAGAGAGTTATGTTGACGAATCCATGATTTCAGGCGAACCTGTCCCGGTCTTTAAACATGAAGGTGACAGTGTAATTGGCGGAACACTTAACAAAAACGGTGTGCTGACCGTCTTATCAAAAAAAGTGGGTGAAGACACTCTTCTCTCAGAGATCATCAGGCTTGTGGAGGATGCTCAGGGATCAAAACCGCCTGTACAAAGAATTGCTGATACTGCGGTGAGCTATTTCATCCCTGTAGTTCTTTTAATTGCAGTCATTGCATTCCTTGCCTGGTATCTTCTTCTCGGAAACACTCTTCTCTTCAGCCTGAATGTGTTTATATCAATACTTGTTGTTGCATGCCCCTGTGCACTGGGTCTTGCGACACCTACTGCCATTACGGTCGGTATCGGCAGGGGTGCAGAACTTGGAATTCTTATAAAAAACGGTGAAACACTTGAAATTTCAGAAAAGATTACAACAGTTGTATTTGACAAAACAGGTACACTGACAGTTGGTAAACCTGTGGTCACTGATATTTCCACATACGGTACAGGAGAGAATTTTCTTCTCAGAATCGCCTCAGGTCTCGAAAAAAATTCCAGTCACCCCCTTGCAGAGGCAATTGTTGCAAGAGCGGCAATGGCCGGTATTGAACCGGGAGATGCAAAACATTTCAATACAATAGCCGGAAAGGGCGTAGAAGCAATATCAGATGGAAAAAAAGCTATTATCGGAAACAGGGCTCTTATGGATGATTCCGGCATTCTGATTCCCGTTTCTGTCAGTTCTGATATTGAAATGCGTGAAAATGAAGGGAAAACTGCAATGATTGTTGCCTACGACGATTCTGTTGCCGGAGTGATTTCTGTTGCTGACACTTTAAGAGAGGATGCAAAAGCGGCACTCACCGCACTGAGGGCTATGGGACCTGAAATTGTTATGATAACGGGTGACAATGAAAAGACTGCACGTGCGATTGGCAGTCAGGTGGGTATTTCAAATATAATTGCAGGTGTCCGGCCTGCCGGAAAAGAGCATGAAGTCGCAAAGCTGCAGGAATCGGGTGAGATAGTAGCCTTTATCGGAGACGGTATCAATGATGCACCGGCGATAGTCCGTTCGGACGTTGGAATCGCAATCGGAAGCGGCACTGATATTGCGATAGAATCAGGTGATATTGTTCTGATCAATAATAATCTTCTTGATGCGGTGGGTGCAATCCAGCTCAGCAAAAAGGTCATGGGACGGATCAGATTAAACCTTTTCTGGGCGTTTGCTTACAATGCAGCTTTAATTCCGGTTGCAGCAGGTCTGCTGTATCCTGTATGGGGAATCACATTTAAGCCCGAACTTGCCGGTCTTGCAATGGCACTGAGTTCGGTTACTGTAGTCAGCCTCTCACTTCTGCTGAAAAGATATATACCACCTGTAAGAATAGAGAGAGTTGTCAGGGAGGAGGTATGAATGGCAATTGATCCCGTATGTAAAATGGAAGTTGATGAAGAGACCGCCAAACATGTTACCGAGTATAAGGGCAGGAATTACTACTTCTGTGCCCCCGGATGCAAAAAGGCATTTGAGGAAAAACCTGAGAAGTACCTGGAATAATAACCAGAAGTCCCCAGCTCATACATTCCTTTTTTCCGGAAATTCCATGATTATGCGGGTAGTTTATTTTCAGAACGGGGTATGTCATTCAATATGCTCCAGATAAAGATAAGAAACAGATACATCATTCCTTCTTTCTGGTATACCAATTCCTTTTTCCCGAAAGAAACCCTTTCACTCCTTTCTTTTTCACAGCTCTCAGGTTTTTTATGTGGGCGTCGCCATGCACCGGAACCAGAAATTCCAGCTTTTTGCAGGATTCAAATTCATCACATTCCCAGCAGCCGGCAATTCCTTTCTCCTGACAGCATATGCGGATTTTGCAGAACGGCGGACCTCCGCCTTTTCGGCACCCTTTTTTACACCTGAATTTCATCATAAGACCCAGTGCATCGTAGCATTCCATATAGTGGGCCAGGGGTTTTCCGAACGGGCTTTGCGAGAACGATGCTGCAAATGTATCATAGTGTGCAGCCCGGAGTTCTTTTCGAAGATCCCGTGCCAGGTCAGGAATTTTTCCCTTATACCTGTGGCAATCGCCGCAATAGAGACCACAATACGCGAGAAGCTCATTTTCTTCTGCCATTTTCACCAATTCCCAAATCTGATATCATGAATATCACAGGGTGTATATATAAACTATCTTGCTAACCCTTTGCCCGGCTCACCCTGATTTATCCATCCGGAGTCCTGATCCGATGTCCTATTGCCAGGTTTAGATTCTGGTTTAATCAAAACATCAGAAGGCTTTTATAAAATCAGAAATACTTCTCTGTCATGCAGGATCTTAAATCATGGGCAGATTTATGCCATGCCGGAATGCTGGCAGCAGCAGTTCTGGTATTATTAATGTGTATTCCAGTGGCTGTCTCGGCATGCACCATTTTCGCAATAACACCTGATGCATCCTCAGATGGATCAGTATATCTCGGACACACCAACGACGGTGTAGGAAAAGACTGGAGAAATATTGATGATGTCGTTGTAACCTATATCCCTCCGGCAGATCACAGTCCCGGGGATAAAAGACAGGTCTTCTTTGATCCAAACAGTGGTTCTGACGCAGCAGGAAACAAGGCTGAAAATACATCCCTTATCTTACTGGGATACATTGATCAGGTGCCCCACACGTACGGATATTTCACCGGTTCATACGCAATGATCAATGACAAAAACCTCATGAGTGCCGAATGCACTGACTATGCAAAGTATAATCCGAACGCAGAAACAGGAAAAAGGATGTTTTACTCATCCGAGCTCTCAAACGTCGCCCTTGAACGGTGCACAAAGGCAAAAGAGGCGGTTTTGCTTGTCGGAGATCTGATTGACAACTATGGATACTACGGCACGGGCGAGACACTCATCTTTGGAGACAAAGAGGAGGTCTGGGTCATTGAGATGTGCGGAAATCCGGAAGGCTCAGGCGGACTCTGGGTAACAAAGAAAGTACCAGACAAAGAGATCTTCGTAGCCGGAAACCAATTCAGAATCCGTGACGTAATACCGGGCAGTCAGGATATGTTCTATTCAGATAACCTCTTTGAAGTTGTCAAAAAGGCCGGATGGTGGTCACCGTCCGAGGGCACTCCTGACTGGCTTAAGACTGTAAGCTATGGCGAGTACTCACATCCATACTACTCCCTTATGAGGGTCTGGAGACTGCAGGACAGACTTGCGCCGTCACTCGGTTTAAGTCCTTATGTGGAAAATTCATACACAAAGGATTATCCGTTCTCATTCAGACCGGACGTTAAGGTGAATTTCTCAACCGCAATTGACATGTTCAGAGATCACTATGAGGGTACTGAATTTGATTTAACACAGGGAACTGCCGCAGGTCCGTTTGAAAATCCGTACCGCTACCTCGGCCCGATGGACGCACATACAGATTTCCAGAATGAATCCTGCATGGAAATCCGTGCAGGCGCACACGTAAGGTCAATATCTGCAATATTCTGCAGCTACAGTTATGTGGCACAGATAAGACCAAATCTTCCGGATGAGGTCAGCGGTCTGCTCTGGTTTGGCCCGGCGGTTGCATATGAGACCGTATATGCACCGGTTTATGCAAATTCAGGCAATATCTCAGAGTCGTATTCAACCGGAAGCCGCCTTAAATACAATTATGACACTGCATACTGGACTTTTGATCTGCTTACAAACTGGGCGATGCTTAAGTACAATGTAATGGTTGGCGATATCCGGAATGAACAGAGATCACTTGAGATCGGATCATATGAGATGCTTAAGGAGACTGACAAAAAGGCAATTGAATATCTCAATAAAGGCGATACTGCCGGTGCAAAATCGGTCCTGACCAATTTCACGGTTGAGAGGGGTAATGAAATAATTCATGACTGGAAGAAACTTACTGCAACGCTGATTGTAAAGTATTCCAACGGTCTTGTGACAGACCCAGTTACCGAAGCGGTAACTGAGGGTGGTTATCCCGACTGGTGGTATAACGAGACAGGTTACCAGTACGGCCCGAGGGTCTATCAGCTCGATGAACTTCGTGAAACTCCGGGTCTGAATTATACAGGCGAGTGTGTCTGGGTACTGAAGGACTCCTCCTTTGAGGAGATCTTAGAGCAGATTTGATTTATTTGGGTAAGGGTTTTGCCAGAGGGTTAAATCCGGATTCATCCTCTTTTTTCAAATATAGTTCCGGACGTCACTTTTGACAGCAAACGGTTCATGCAACAGCCTCTATATACTGTTGAAATTCAGATGACCCGGATCTCTGAAAATATGGATTTTTATGAGAGTTTCTCTTCCCTTTCTAACCCTTAACAACAGGCGATGCGGTTTCGTCGAACGGATTTGTCCGCATTGCAAGTGAAAACATATACGGGTAATTCTTTTTTAGGTACTTCATGTAATCAAGCCACTGGTGTGCAAGCAGTCCATAGACCCTTTTTATATCTCCTGAAAGATGTGCATAGTCAGTTTCAGGCAGTGCAGAGAGATTTTCGCGTCTTTCAAGTTCTTCAGTCAGGTGAAAGACCGCCTGGAGTAGTTCAGTGAAAGACTCGTGTTCAAGCAGATTTGGATTTTCAAGAAGTCGAAGCAGAAAAGATCTTTTTTCTGAGAGAAAATCAGAGAGACTCTCAAGGTTAATCATTGAGATGTCAACACTATAATCATAGGACTTTAGTTTTTCATCAACCCGGGCAAATTCATTTTCGTCCCATTCGTCTGTCACGATAAGTTCACTGCAGATCTTTTCAAGGCGTGGGTCATAATCAGAAAGCGTTGTCAGCAGGCGGGTACCCGTATCTGAAAAGAAAGTTCCGATGACCATGTTCATTTTTTCAAGTCTTTCACGCTTTGACCTGACAGTAAGCAGTTTGTTGAGTACAAGGGTTACAAGCAGGACATTGATCGGGAGAAAACCGATGGCATTAAAGAGATAACTGATAGTGTTTTTGGGGTCATGCACGATTAGTTCTTTAACTGAGTATATGACAATTGATGAAATAATCAGAAAAATGCCCAGTTTGGTTTCCCAGCTTAATCTTTTCATGAATATTCACTTCCTGTATCTGTACATCTGGTAACATTCCAGTCTTATAAATTATCTCAAAATATTTTGGTCAGGTCTGACATATGGGAAAAGATTATTATAGCAGTATATTCATTGAAACATATAACCGTTTTTGAAGCGGAGGTATTTCAGATGGGAAAGTGGAAATGTAAAATCTGTGGATATGTATATGATGAGGAAAAAGGCGAATCTTTAAAAGATACACCAGAAGGGACGCTTTTTAAAGATCTCCCGGATGACTGGGCCTGCCCGGTCTGCATGTCACGAAAAGATCTTTTTGAAGAGATTTCTCTGTAAGATGTACTGAAACATCTTTGGCAAATGAAATTTATTGAGAAAAAGAGAACCGGGGACATACGCGGGTAAATCCCCTCATATCTCCGGTTCAATCTTTTTTGCATGATCAGTCATTTTTGTAATATATTTTTTCTGGATACATGTAATAAACGGGAGTGTTATCACAACTGCCATCCGTACACCGTTCTGCAGGTAAATTATCATGCATTCCTGTTCATCGCCCACAAAGATGTATTCAAGCAGAAACTCTGAATCTTCACAACTGATATTTCCCTTAAATACCTGCTGAAAGATGTTTTTCTGAAAATATTCGCAGAATTCTGTTGGTATATACAGACCTGCATTACCCAGCATACGTGTAATACCTTTTTTTCCGTTTGGAAGAATTATATCAACACGGTGCTCTTTTGATGCTTCTGCAATTTTTCGGCTGAATTCACCAATGGAATTGTAATCCATGCAGACGATGCTGAGATCGTTTTTTACCATATCAATCAGTGATTCCAGATGGCGGCGAATGCTCCATTCCCCCTGCACATACCAGATAGGTGAAGTCTTCTTCCTTGCATCAAGGGAAAGGGCCTCAAGAGCCAGAATTGCATCTGTTGCTGCATCTTCGATCCTGCTCTTCAACCTGTTTACTACAACTGCGGGCTCTACCGGGATGTAAAAATTTGGTTTTCCATGACGGACATTTACATAACCATTCTCTGCAAGTCCATCTAAAATATCATATACCCGTGGTCTTGGAACACCGCTCACTTCATGGATTTGCCTGGCATTTCCTTCGCCGATACCCACAAGGGCGGCATAAACCTTTGCTTCATATTCCTTAAGCCCAAGTGTAGTCATGTTTTTTACAAGCTCACCCATTACAGTTACTATTAAAGTTACAACATTATTATATCTGCCTGATACAAAGATATTGACGGAATATACCAATAAGAGGCAGTAAATTTGAGAAGAACTCCCCGCATAAAAATATCCGGTCTGTTTAAAGGCCTTAAAAAACGCATCAGGGGAGAACTCAATGATGATATTGTAACTGCATTTCTGGACGTATCAGACGTGGATATGCAGAATGGAACAATCTCAGAAATTGAAAGTTCTGATCCGGCATTCCGGGAATCTGCTGAAAAAATCATTGCTTCCTGTCGCCGGATGAAGAGTTGCCGGACAAAAGGAGAACTTCTCTTTATTCTGGGAGAAGAAGTGATGAAGTACAGTCTGAAAGATCCTGAAGAGATGTATGCAAACTTCGAACGAAAGACCAGAAATATTTCAGGGACTTACAGGAATAAACTTCTGCCAAAGGTTCATGAGCAGATCTTTGAGGCTCACCACTTGCTCCTTCTTCTCTACCGCCAAGGCGGTTTTGAAGGAATGGAGAAACACCTGAATGTCAGATATTATGATTACTGTGATATGGTTGCAGAGTCCTGCTCAGTAAAAGCCCGTCTGAATGACCCCAGAATCTTATATCTTAAATATCTCCTCGCTGCTTTTACTATGTTTGTCTGTGAAGAACCCGCACATCCTGTAGGAACACCGTTTCCGGGAGGCCAGACCATTGATAAGTGGGATGGTGTTTGTTATTGCCCTATAAGGGACAAAGCCGATGATGTACCATACTCTCTCTGCCCGTTCTGCCCCGCAGTCCAGAGTGATGAACCGATATATCCATGGTCGGGGTCAGTTCGCAGGAAGAAAGAGAAGCAGGAATGTCTGGAAAATTACCGGACAAATTTCAAGGGCTGATAAAACAGATTTCAGAGGTAGATGTAAAAATGACAGAGAGTAATAAAGAGAGAAAAACAGAGAAATTATACCATCTTCACAGGCAGAAAACCCGGAATGGAGAGAAACTAAGAGATTAATCTCCAATTCTGATTATATGTCAGGTAATATCCTGCCTTTCGCTCATTTGTGATCTGAGATGACCAAAAGGCAGGAAAAGGTCTTCTAAGAGCATAACCGGGAATAACTATATCACATATATATTTATCCGGTTCCGACAATCTGATTATATGGCTAATGTAGATGAAGGTATAGATTTCAAGCCGGAAACACAGTTTAAGAATTATAACCTCATACTTACATCCACAACGAGCATCTTTATAATCCTGATATCTGCCGGATGGTTTGCAATACCTCTTTTAGAATTTCTTCCCGGAATGGTCCTTATTTATCTTGCAGCCATTGTGATTCTGCCGCTATTGTTCATAGTTTACTGGAATTCCCTGTACTACAGATCAATTGTCTACAGACTTGACAGCAGTGAGATGTCCTGGAAGAGGGGAGTCTGGTTCAGACATACAGGGATAGTCCCGTACAACAGAATTACAAATGTAGACATTGTACAGGGACCACTCATGAGGTTTTTTAAAATCTCGGATTTAATGATACAGACCGCAGGTTATTCCGGGCAGGCAGCTTCAGAAATTTCCATAAAGGGCATTGATAACCCTGAAGTCCTTCGTGATATAATTCTTGACTATGTAAGGAATAAAAAACCTGAAGCCGCAGTAACGGGAGGGATGGATCACGATGATTATGATGAACAGACAGAGAGTGAACACCTGTTAAAAGAGGTCAGGGAGATCAGAAAACTGCTTGAAAATATTTCAAAAAGGCAATAATGCATTCTTCAGATAGCAGGAACAAAGAATGAAAGTTCTCTAAGAATTCCTTTTTAAATCCACACTAATCCTCTCTGTCTGCGTATTCACCGGGACTATCTCACCGTTGTTTTCCTCCGCACTCATCTCCGGCGTCTGCAAAAAAGGAGGTTTCTCCTCTGCCTCTCTCCCTTACCGCTTCCGCCAGAGTACCAGGAGGAACAGCACGCCAAGGGCGATAATCACCCCGAGGAAGATGTAATAATACGGCATCCCCTCTCCTTCTGTCCGGGCCATCAGGGCAAAATGCCCGGATTCAGTCACGGTCGTCTGCAGAGTATGTACTCCCCCGTCTGAGATATCCGGGACCGCAACCAGTACCGGGTTCCCACCATCAGTGCGGTAGAGGCCATAGGTATTCTCTGCAATTCCGGTA
>DAOVRB010000105.1 GCA_030628325.1 Methanomicrobiaceae archaeon
AGTGCCCAGAATGTTCCTGCTATTCTCAGTGTGTTCTGTGTTATCGGTTCAGAAAAGTCGCCACCCGGTGGTGACACTGCACCAACTATTGTAACCGAACCTATCTTTTCACCCGACCCCAGGCAGGTAACTCTTCCAGCCCGTTCATAAAATGCAGCCAGTCGTGAAGCGAGGTATGCAGGATATCCTTCTTCACCGGGCATCTCTTCGAGTCTGCCTGAGACTTCACGCAGTGCCTCTCCCCATCTTGAGGTGGAATCTGCTAAGAGAGCGACATCATACCCCATATCACGGTAGTACTCAGCAATTGTAATGCCTGTGTATATTGAAGCTTCTCTGGCGGCGACAGGCATATTGCTCGTGTTTGCAATCATAATTGTCCTCTCGATTAAGGGCAGACCTGTTCTGGGATCTACCAGCTCAGGGAATTCTGTAAGAACGTCTGTCATCTCATTCCCGCGTTCTCCGCATCCTATATACACAACGATCTCGGTATCTGACCATTTGGCGAGAGTCTGTTCTGATACCGTTTTTCCTGTCCCAAAACCACCGGGGATCATGGCAGTTCCTCCCTTTGTGACCGGAAACATGCTGTCAAAAACCCGCTGACCTGTCAGCAGAGGCAGCGTTGGATCCAGCTTTTTAGTATATGGTCTGCTCTTTCTTACGGGCCATCTCTGCATCAGCGTAATTTCAGTATTATCATTCAGAACACAGACCGTCTCTTCCACAGTGAACCCGCCACTTTTAATCTCCCTGATGGTTCCTGAGACGCTGGGTGGAACCATAATCCTGTGCTCAATATTGTACTCTTCTACTGTTCCTATGACATCTCCTTCCTCAACAGTATCTCCCACATTTGTGGTTGCTTTGAAATTCCAGACCTTCTCCCTGTCAAGCCCGGGAATGGATATGCCACGTGAGATGAAACTCCCGCTTTTTTCGACAAGTCCGGGTAATGGTCGCTGGATGCCGTCGTAAATAGAGGCCAGTAACCCGGGACCCAGTTCAACACTCAGCGGGTTGTCGCTTGCCACCACCTTTTCTCCAATCTTTAAGCCGGAAGTATCCTCGTACACCTGAATTACCGCTTCATCTCCATCCAGTCTGATTATTTCGCCATTAAGTTCTTCCTCACCAATTTTGACGACATCATACATTTTCGTCCCTTTCATATTCTCTGCTATTACAACAGGACCCGAAATTCTTGAAATTAAACCTTCTGACATATATATCAACTCACCACAATGTTGTACCCAATCGCTTTCCTGAGCAAGCGTTCGATATAGCTTCTTCTGTCAACGTCCTTTGAGACCGAAGGTATCGGAACGATAATCGGCCGGTATGTCTTCTCGATTTTCTCCATCAGTTTGTCATCAAGTGACTCCATAAACTCTTCATTGACGGCTACGATTCCGGTATCGTCTCTGTATACGAGAGAGGAGATGATCTTCTTTGCCTCCGCCACATCGCAGGCTTCGAGTACCTCCACTCCTGCAAGCCTGAACCCTGATGCCAGATCCGGATCAGTAACAACGATAAATTTATACATATATCAACTCCTCCGTCAGATCGTCTTCCAGTATACCGGCTGTCTTGCACCGGGATATGATCCTGATATTTGTTGTTTCTTTATATTTCGCCCACAAGTACCCGACTGCTATTGCAATGCTCAGTGGATCCCCGTGGAATGCACCGATGCCTTTTTTTATCAGATATGTGTCAAGTTCTCTCTCATAAACAGAAATTTTTCCTGCCGCCAGTTGTTCATCAGGGATCTCAGCAAGGAAAGAATAGGGTGTTTTATCCAGTTGCCTGACCGCTTCTCTGGTGGTCCTTGTCCGGAGTAACGGTGCCAGTATGTCGATGTTTAACGCTTTTCCACCTCCAATAAGGATATTTTCGGTGTCATCAATTACAATGCTGTCACGCACCAGCTGCAGGATAGTTTTGATATTTATCACATCAATTTCAGTGGTGATCATATCCCTGACGATCTTTGCGTCATATGAATTCCCTGTCACTATACTCAGGGCATTTTCATAATAATATTTATCGAGAGCAAATTCAAGTATCCAGAGGTCCCTTTTCTCATTGTATTCCTTAAATTTCTGAGTTAAGGGTTTTGAATAGTCAATATTCCAGGTTGCAAGCAGGTCAATTACATCTTTGACATCCGGCTGCCTGATCAACTCAATGAGCGTCACTTCATCAAGTTCTCCTGCCGGTATGAGACATTCCAGAATTTCATCAGACGGAGCATGGATGTTTTTCCCTCTCAGGATTGTCTTAATGTTCTGGATATCCCATTTAGCGAGTAAGGTTTTTATGTACTTCTCAAAGTTTTCCCCTTCCACCATCCGCAACATCAACTGGTATGTTTCTGCCAGATTTTTTCTGAGGGCTTCTTCAATACATTGTACACCTGAATATGACAGGCTGGCCTTTTCGATATACTCTTTATATGGCGTATCTTCCAGTCCGGCAATGAGGGCATCTATATCAGGTCTGGCTATTAATTTTTCTATCTCTTTGCGGTCAAGCAACCGGCTTTTCATGCCTCTCAGTCTCGCATTTACATACCCGATATCCACATTAATCACCATACAGGGTTGAAAAAATCTCTAATTTGATAACTTCCCTGGCATTATCCAGCCTGGATTCAATTGTATTAAACACAATGATTTTTCCATCCGCTGTACTGATATTGAGTCCTCCTTCGCAGTCTAAATCGGATATGATTTCGCAATTACCTGGCAGTCCGGCTGAAATTTCCCTACACAGCTCTTTATCCCTCTTATCTATATGCAGTTTTGGCTGGTCCTCTTTTAAATCGTGGAATGCTTCATGTACCAGTTTATTGAAGAGGGCGCTATAACCGTCCGTATCCCGTATCTCTGCAAGATCTTTTTGAGCTTCAAGGAAGGCTGTCTGAAAAATCTTACGTTTTTCGCTGATTATCCTGATCTTATTTTCAGCTCTGGCATCGTAGAGTAATTTTATCCTCTCAATCTCAAGCAGTTTTTTAATATTTTCCTGATGCTGCTCTTTTACCATAGCGACCTTTTCTTCAGCCTCTTCTCTGATTTCCAGAACAGTTTTGTCTGTTTTTTCAGTTACTTTCCTGATCTCTTCTTCAGAGCACTCCTCAACTTCTTTTATTAATGTCTCGTAAGCCATTTGTTTAATCACCTGCCCCGGGGGCGGTTGTCATGCTTCCCTGTACAGCTGGCTCCTGTTCTCCTGTAAACCTGAGAAATTTATTCGACCTGAAATTAATCTTTCAGGTCAGGAAGAAGTCAGAATCTAATATCTCTGTGGGTCTGATTACTTGACCATCAATATTATCATTGCTGCTATCACAAAACCCAAAATGACCATGGTCTCCGGAAGTGCCTCTAAAATTATTATAGAACCAGCTAATTCCGGCTTTTCTGCTATTGCCCCTGCTCCTGCTGAGCCTATCCGTGATTGTGCCCAGGCAGTTCCAATTGCGCCAAAGCCAAAAGCCAGTGCCGCACCCATCGCGATCTCCAGTGAACTCATCTTCAAATCTCCAAATAGGTTCTCTACTTTGTATATTAAATTTGTTGTTCCGGCACGGAAATCAGACGTGTGAGTCATCTGATATTTGTGAGCACTCTGGAAAAAACCTGAAATACCGGTTTAATTTAAAAACGTGATAAAAATTTCTGTTGCGCGTTAGATTGCTCAAAAACAGTTTCTTGAACCGGAGTGCGTGTGATTTTTTCGGGCAGCAATCCTGCATCTGCAGAAGTCACTGCTGCCTGAGATGAACAGTATTCACCCCTCATGCCCTCCGCGCAACCGGTAAAAATGTTTTGTTATCGTCTGTTTTGGTTGCGATATCTTATTTATGGGCAGGAACAGAGGCAGTTACACGAATGAGTTTAGGTAGCTCATAAGGGCAATCAGTTATACTTTGGTGACAACTAAACGCAAAATGTGGGTATTTTTGATTATAAGTGCCCTCATTGTCTACAGAAAACGGTTCATGGAAGAGATTTATCACTCATTTTTTTTAAACGGGGTGTACATCCTGCCCCCCCCTTCATAAAATTTGGAGTAGCATTCCACGAGATGTAACCGTATGGTGTGCAGTGACGGGCTGAACATTGCCAGTATGATATTTAATGTATGGAGCAGGACTGCAACTATAACCCCTATCACAGCCACCCCGATCGCAGCACCCAGTTCATTCGCTACTATTGCTAAAATTACGGAGGCCATGCCGATCGCCATGAGTCTGGCGTATGAGAGGATATTTCCCACAGTACCCATGATCTCAATTGTTCCCAGAGCTCCCCCTCCATAGATGATTAAGGGGAGTGCAATTATTGCCAGAGCAATTCCCGGTGACAACATATAATCGGGCAGTACACCGGCAGCAGACACGAGAATGATTATCAGGCCTGTTACCATCACAAGTAATCCTGTTTTCTCGATCGCATGTTTTATCTTCTTATTTGACAGTGCATTGATGATTCCCAGAATAAGACCTAAAAAGACATGTACTACTCCTATGCTGAATGCTACTATGAGCATCGGGATCATTGCCTCAATTCTGTTCCACGTAATGCCGAGGAAGTGAATCGGGTGGAGCCAGCCCATCATCTCCCCGAAATTCCCGAAGAATTCGCCATAAAAATACCCAAAGACGATGGTTGGTATTGCAGCGATCATCAGGATACTCATTATTGACTGGAGCCAGTCATATTGAGTGAATTTTCTCTTCATTGCCCATGCAAAGAGAAAAATTACGATGCCATATCCTATATCCCCTACCATGAGTCCAAAGAATAATGGAAAAAAGAATGCTATCACGGGGGTGGGTTCGATATCTGTATATTTTGGCGGGCTAATCAGCTGCATTAAAAATTCAAATGGCTGTGCGACTTTTGGGTTGTCGTACAATGCCGGGGCCTCATCTAAATCATCCTGGCTTAGTTGAAGCTCGTTTACAACAACTTTGGTTCCGAATTGTTTGGATATTACGTCTTCTGTTTTTTTCAGATCTCCCTCAGGGATCCATCCCATGATCACGAAAGTATATGCACTCTGCCCAAACTGATTGAATGCGCTGATCTCTTTGGATTTATCTCCAAGGATCCTCCGGAGTACTGATAATTCCTGATACCAGTCCCCGGAAAGTCTGTTCATATCTTTATCTATTGTTTTTAA
>DAOVRB010000116.1 GCA_030628325.1 Methanomicrobiaceae archaeon
CTGATACCATGTGGTATGCACCTGCATCAGCACTGCCGTCAAATGTCGCTTCACTCATATATTCAGGGTTTGATCTCTTTGATTTCAGAGCAGTTGACTTAAAAACCGTGCAGGGTTTATTCTGTGCAGTTGAAGGTGAATTTCCGGCAGATGAATGGATGAAAAGTGAAATCTGCAGCTGCGCCGGTTGTATGTCAGGTGATCTTAAACTTCATAACCGGTTTGCATTGCAGCAGGAGATTGCTCTTGTGAAACAGTTCATAAAAAGAAGACAGATCAGGGAGTTGATGGAGAACCGTTGCAGAAACAGTGCCCATCAGGTCTCCATTATGCGCCTGTTTGACGAATCCTATGATTTCGTTGAACCGTACATCCCTGTTGTCCGTTCAGTTCAGTTCATGGCAAATTCCGCAGAGTCTGTAAAAAGACCTGAAGTCAGGCGGTTTTCTGATCGTGTGATTGAGAGATTTATCCCGTCACGCACTGACGTTTGTGTAATTATTCCATGTTCTGCAAGAAAACCATATTCTCTTTCACAGAGCCACAGGAAATTCCAGGCTGCTATTCAAAACAGGGCACATGAACTGATTATTACGTCTCCGCTTGGTATTGTACCCCGTGAACTGGAAAGAATCTATCCTGCAGCTCATTACGATATCCCTGTAACCGGTTACTGGGACTTAGAGGAAAAAGCATTTATCACAGATGTTCTTGCGCGTTATCTTGAAAAACATAGATTCGGGCGTGTGATTGCTCACCTTGATGGGGATACGCTTGAGATTGTCAGAGATGCTGCTGCCCGGTGCGGAATTGAGATTGAGAGTACATGTTCTGATTCAGACCGTCCGGTCAGTCGTAATTCTCTTAATGCACTTGATGCAGCACTTGACGGGTGCCGGAAAAAACGCCCGAATATTATTCGTGGTACATTGTCCTGGCAGTTTGGGATATCAGTTGATACGCGTGATCTTGTGCTGAAAGGAAGGCTAATGAGGCAGAAGGTTATCAAGGGCAGGATGCAGCTGTTTAGTATTGATCCTGAAACCGGGTTATTCAGGCCCACCTTTGACGGCTGGAAATTGATTGATACAGGATATCGTGTATATATTGATGATTTTGTACCGCATGGAGATATCCTTGCACCAGGTGTTATGGATGCTGATCCACGTATCAGGGAAGGAGATGAAGTGTTTGTGCAGGGAGAATCTGCGTGTGCAACCGGTAAAGCCATTATGGGAGCGTCTGAGATGCTTGCTTCAAAACGTGGTGTGGCAGTCAGAGTGCGTAAAATAAAAAAGTTGTAAAATAAAATAATAAGAGTAAATTATTTCAAAATCCGGAGTGGGAACTTGGCATATACAATAAAGAAGGCAACAGAAATTGCCGATAAAATATTTGAAGTTTGGATTGACGCTCCTCACGTTGCACACAACGCCTGTGCAGGGCAGTTTGTTGTGATCAGGACGGATGAAAGCGGAGAAAGAATTCCCCTGACAATCTCAGCAACAGACGGCGATCTTGTGAGAATTGTTTTCATGGCAGTCGGTAAAACTACTACCCAACTTTCTGACCTGGTATCCGGCGACACAATACAGGATATTGCCGGCCCTCTTGGCCAGCCAAGTGAAGTAAAGAGATGGGGACGGTGTGTAGTGATTGGTGGTGGTGTTGGTATCGCCTGCCTGCCAATTCTTGCACGCGAATTAAAAGCAATAGGGAATGAAGTTATTGGAATCATCGGAGCGCGCAATGAGACACTCCTTCTTCTGGAAGATGAACTTTCAGCAGCCTGTGATGAACTGGTTATCTGTACAGATGATGGGAGTAAAGGTTTTCATGGTTTCCCTGCAGATATCCTCAAACAGAAACTTGAAGAGAAAACTATTGACGCCGTATGGATTATCGGGCCTGCAATAATGATGAAGATAACTTCCATAGCCACACTTCCTAAGAAAGTCAAAACTTTTGTCAGCCTCAATCCGATTATGGTGGATGGTACGGGGATGTGTGGTTCCTGCCGTGTAACTATTGGCGGGGAGACAAAGTTTGCCTGTGTGGACGGACCTGAATTTGACGCACATCTGGTTGACTGGGATGGACTGATGCAGCGTCAGAGGATATATCCTGAACAGGAACGCCAGTCACTTGAATTATACCATGAGCATAAGTGCAGATGTGGTGAAAAGCATGAATAACCGTCCTGCTGAAGAGAGAATTTTAGATTTTTTGGAAGTCGAACAGGGACTGTCTGAAGAATCCGCTGTTCTTGAAGCATTGAGATGTATGGGCTGCCCGAGACCCCGGTGTAAGTCAGGGTGTCCTGTCAATATTGATATTCCGGCTTTTATAAACGAAATTGCACAGAACAATTTCAGGAATGCAGCAAGACTCCTGAAAAAGGAAAACATGCTGCCTGCAATTTGCGGCCGTGTCTGTCCACAGGAAAACCAGTGTGAAGGCCTGTGTATCCTTGGGATTAAGAGTAAACCTGTGCGCATTGGTGCTCTTGAACGTTTTGTTGCTGACTGGGAACGTGAAAACGGAGTAGAAACACCGGATGTTGCTCCTTCTACCGGCAAAAACGTTGCTGTTGTTGGTTCCGGTCCTGCCGGGATTACTGCGGCATCAGAACTTGCACGTGCTGGTCACTCAGTCACGATATTTGAATCCCTGCACAAAGCGGGCGGTGTAATGTCATATGGAATTCCTGAATTCCGTCTGCCAAAAGAGATAGTTAATGCAGAGATTGATCAGGTTCTGTCTCTGGGTGTTGATCTGAAACTCAACCATATTGTGGGCCGCAGTATCACATCTGAAGAACTGCTTGCTTATGATGCGGTTTTCATCGGTACAGGAGCAGGTCTCCCGTATTTCATGGGAATTGAGGGTGAAAATCTGAATGGAGTTTATTCTGCAAATGAATTCCTGACCCGGGTTAATCTGATGCATGCAAATGTTTTCCCTGAATACGATACTCCCGTTATACAGGGAAGCTCTGTTGCTGTTGTTGGAGGCGGCAATGTGGCAATGGACTCAGCCCGTGTGGCAAAGAGGATGGGAGCAAAGGTTTACCTGATATACCGCCGCAGGGAAGAAGATCTTCCTGCCAGAGAAGCGGAGGCTGCAAATGCAATTGAAGAAGGTATTGAATTTATCTGCTGTGCCAATCCGACAAAAATTCTGGGCGGTCCTGCTGTAAGCGGAATTGAATGTGTCCGGATGAATATGTGCGAACTGGATGAAAGCGGCAGACCATGCCCGGTTCCTGTTGAAGGAGAGGAAGGAAAGTTCACTCTCAATGTGGATGTTGTTATTGAAGCAATAGGGCAGGGACCTAATCCGCTTCTGGCATCACTCATTCCCGGACTGAAACGTGGAAAGAAAGGCAATATAATTGTTGATGAAAACGGCCGCACTTCAATTCACCATGTCTTTGCAGGCGGGGATATTGCAACGGGTGCTGCAACTGTGATTGAGGCAATGGGAACTGCCAAAAAAGCGGCACAATCAATTAATGAGATGCTGAAATAGTTCTGGTCTTTATTTTTTAATTTCCCCCAATTTTTCTGACATCTGATTTTTAACCTAAGTTCGCCTGTTTGAGCTCATCCACCTGAGGAATATATCTTCTATGATGACCAGTCACCAAGTGATTTATATAAAAAAAAGTTAATTCTGAGTTATTTACAATGCAACAATAAGAGCCTGTTTGGTAACCAGCCCTGTAAGCCTGCCATCTTTTGTTACAGGAATTGAACTGATATTCTTATTTATAAGATAGTCTGTAACATCAGAGACAGAGGTGTCAACATCTATTGTAATTGCAGGTGATGTCATGATGTCCTTTATAAGAAGATTTCTTATCCGATGATCCTGATGCTTGTCATCCACAACTTCACGAAATGCCTTCATGGACCTTGCAACATCAGTTTCGGTAACAATTCCCAAAATCCTGCCATTATCAGTTACAACAAATTTTGTAACACCTTCATCCAGCATCCGGCGTCTGAGATGAACTACCCTTTCATCAGGGTGAATGGTAAATGCATTCTGTACGATCTTCTCTATTTTTGTTTCAGGTTGCATTGCTCTGAGCAGGTCTGTAGAATCCACTTTACCTACCAGATGATGTTCTTCATCTAAAACAACAACCACCCTGTATTCCTGTAACAGTGGGATTAAAACTTCAGCTTCCTGGTCAGGATATGCAGAAGTATAATCCTCGTCTGTTTTATTGGTAACATGAATTTTAGTAGGGGATAAATCTGAATTTCTCTTACTTCCAAGAGTCTCAGCTATTGCTTTTCTTGATATTGTCCCCATTACCACCCCGTTGTTTTTAACAATTAACGGGTCTGTACCTTCATCAAGCATTTTATCCAGGGCTTCTGTTATCGCTGCTGACTTTGCAATTGTCACTGCTTTTGACATGACATCTTTTACTAGTAGATTTTCGCTCATTTTGCCACTTCCTGTATGATATTGTCCCTTTCAATAAATCCTTTAATCTCTCCGTCATCCACAACTATAACACTGCCAATATGATTTTCCAGCATTTTTCCAATTACATCACTGATCGATGAATCGGATGTCACAGTTACTACCGGACGAGACATAAGATCTTCTGCAATTGCAGAAACCTCAATTACACACCTATACTGTTTTCTGCCAGCGGATTCATCCTTGCGCAGAAATTTAACATCTCTTCTTAGGAGTTCATCCCTGTAATTCTTATATGGAAAGAGTGCCACATTACTTTCAGTAATAACTCCTGCAAGAGACCCGTTGTTATTAACAACTATGACTATGCCGTTGTTTTCATCAAGTATATCCATCACATGATCCAGAGAGTGATAACGACTTACAGTTTCAACAGGCATAATAAGATCAGCCATATCAGTAGATAGTCGTGCTACCTCTTTGGAATTCATGAAATCAGATTTTGAAACAATCCCAATAACACTACCATTTTCAAGTACAGGAAGACTGCTGATTTTTTTATCAATCATGATTGATGCAATTTCCC
>DAOVRB010000075.1 GCA_030628325.1 Methanomicrobiaceae archaeon
AACTTCTTCTTAAAATAGTCAATAACCATCTTGCGAACGTCATTAAACGGAGCAAGCGGAAAACCGATAACAAAAGCACCATTTAAAAGGTCGCCACGATAGTCAAGGCCTTCACTCCACTTCCCTCCACAGACACCAAACAATATGCCTGATTTACCCATGCCGGGAAGAGAAAGGAATCTTTTCAGTGCATTATTAGACTCAGTAGATACCTGTGACTCGATAAAGACCTCTTTTCCGTTCAGTTTTGAGGACAGGTCTGCCGTATATGTATTCATCAGATCATATGACGGGAAATATACAGCGAGATTCCCTTTAACTTTCGCAAATTCACGGATGTACTCTTTTATCCTCTGTGTGTTATCTGCGTCCCTCCGCCGGCTGTATGCAGATGTAATATCTCCTGCACAGCAGACAAGGCGGTTCTTTTCAGGGAACGAATTTGGAAGAGATAGTGTTTTCACAGCCATATCCTCAAAATAAAAACGCCTGTAACTATCAATAGGTGAAAGTGAACCGCTAATTAATACACATGCGCCATGGGAACCTGTAATCTCTCTTAATGTGGAAGACGGGTCGATGTTCCTGACTTCAAGTGACATCCCCATCTCGTCCTTCCTGTAGATTGAGAGGTACGCATTATCTTTGAGGGACAGGAACATCCTGTAAAAGAACTCTGTCAGGCGCTCAACGGCACTCTCCCTATAATCTCCCTTTTCCAGTTTATGTTCTCTTAAAGCCTCGTCAATCCTGAGAAGATCATCAACGATCTCCTCCGGTTTTGTGTATAACGAACCATTGAGAATATATTTCATGAACATGTGCGGGTCAAACCAGTCTTCGGTTTTGAATGAACGTTTTAAGGAATCCATAAACCTTCTAACCTGTGGTACCACATTCATGATCGCTTCAACACCTTTTATCCGGTTCCGCAGATTCCCCAGTTCATTCTGTACCTGTTCAAGGTTCTGTTCGCTTAAGACAATACTCTGTATGCTCTGAACTGTATCCCCACAGTTGTGTGCCTCATCAATTAAAAGCAGTGTATTCTCCGCCTCAATACCAAGTGACTGATACATCTGCTCCCGGATATTCTCATTAAAAAGGTGATGGAAATTAACGAGGATAACATCCGCATCACGCGCAGCATGCATCATTATTTCATATGGACAGATTTCATCACTGAACTCATAGAGTTTCTCTGGCGAAACAAGCCGCTTTAATGCCTGTTCACTCTTTGTTCTGAGAACTGAAGAGGGTATCATCTTCAGGCCGTCACCCCCCTCAGTAAATACACGTGATCTGATAAAATACGGACAGATTAACGGGTGTTCAGGATCCTGCATCCTGATCTGTTCCCTGATAAACGTGTCACGGGCAGGGATGAGCGCTCCTTTTTGCGCACGTTCACGAAGGAGAGATGACGAAAAAGCTTTCAGGCCCTCACACAGCCGGTAAGTGTCACCAATACCGCTCATCGGGCACATTTTTCGTTTCCCAACAAGGTATGCAACCTTAAGCCGCCTCTTCTTCTTCCTGACGAGTTCAAGTTCCCTGATAAATGTATTCAACTGGCTTACAGTCCTCACTGCAACAATAATTTTTCTGCCGTTTGCCTCTGCCAGGAGAGCAGATACAACACTTGACTTCCCGCTCCCGGTGGGTGCATCTATCATAGCAATACCACCGTTCTTTGCGCATTCGGCAGCAAGACTCAGCATATCTTTCTGGTGAGGTCTGTAACTATCGTAAGGGAACCACTCGTCAAGGTTATCCATTACCTATATGTTAGTGGCGTGGTATTTTGATATATTGGATTCAGCCGGATACAGAAAGAGTAATCCGGGTCTGGCAGAGTGCTCAAATATTACACTCCCCCCACTAAACTCATTTTAGTACTAACATCCTAAATAATAATCATTATGGCAATCCACCCCATAGATTTCCGATATGGTACACCTGAAATGCGTAGTGTGTGGGACGAGGAAAATCGTTTTGCATCAGTTGTTGCTGCAGAAGTCGCCCTTGCAAATGCCGAAGCGGCATATGGCCTGATCCCTGAGACAGCAGCAGAAGAAATCACTCTGCATGCAGGAGAGGCATCTCTTGCCCGGGCAAAAGAGATTGAAGACGAGATCAACCATGACATGATGGCGATTGTAACAGCTGTCACAGAAGTCTGTGGAAAATCAGGGCGCTGGATACACTACGGTGCCACCTCCAACGATATTCTTGATACTGCAACAGGACTACAGATAAAAGACAGTCTGGACCTGATTGAGATTAAATTAAAACAGCTCCTTGCAGTCCTCCTGAAAAGAAGTGATGAAACAAAGATACTGGTCTGTTCCGGAAGGACACACGGGCAGATAGGAGTACCCACCACATACGGCCTCCGTTTTGCCATCTGGGCAAGTGAAGTTGCAA
This sequence comes from Methanomicrobiaceae archaeon, assembly GCA_030628325.1. GTDB lineage: Archaea > Halobacteriota > Methanomicrobia > Methanomicrobiales > Methanomicrobiaceae > DAOVRB01. The sequence goes on from DAOVRB010000075.1 coordinate 2,428, forward strand.
GACACATCGAGAGGCTGACACAGCTGAGACCACGTGTGGCAGTAGGTCAGATGACAGGCGCTGTTGGAACACAGGCATCCTTAGGAGAGCTGGGTCATCGGGTCATGACAACAATGATGGAAATTCTTGAACTATCACCGGTTGATGTCTCCAACCAGCTCATCCAGCGTGACCGGTACGCAGAATATTTCATGTTCCTTGCAAATGTCGCAACCACGCTTGACAAGATAGGCATAGAGATACGTTCCATGCAAAGGACTGAAATCGGCGAGATGGAAGAGGCATTCGGGTCAAAACAGGTCGGTTCATCCACAATGCCGCACAAGAGAAACCCAATCAAATCCGAGCAGGTCTGTGGTCTCGCACGTATTGTGCGTGCCATGGTCGAACCGGCACTTCAGAACAATACCCTCTGGGATGAGCGGGATCTCACAAACTCCTCATGCGAACGTGTCACATTCCCTGAGGCATCCATCCTCACCGACCACATACTCAGTGTAATGATAAAGGTGATTGAAGGGGTGCGTATCCGTCCTGAGAATGTAAGAAGGAACTTAATGATGCTCCACGGTGTTAATATGGCCGAGTCTGTCATGATTGAACTGACAAAAATCGGTATGGACCGTCAGGATGCACATGAAACCGTACGGGTGGCCAGTATGAAGGCACTTGAAGAAAACAGGCCTCTTTCTGAAGTGATTTCAGAGTATCCTCGTGTGACAGCGCTCTGCACAAAAGAGAGAATCGAAGAACTGCTTGAGCCTGACAATTATATTGGAACCGCTGTCTGGCAGGTTGAGATGATAATCAGGAAACTGACACAGGTTACAGAATAAAGTCGAAAAGCAAACTTCAGGGAATAGGGAATGTTTAGTTTTCTCCTTATACAGGGGTGCCGGATTACCCATACAAATTTGGTTCAGGCAGAGCCTGAATTACTTTTTTCGCTCTCAAAAGATTCATTGCCTATTATTAGTTACACCATTAGTACAGACAATATTAATGCAGACAGAAATGCGGTACTACAAAAATGGAATCAGATTTTTATATCAGGGGATGGGCAGAAAGCGGGGGAATCCGCCTGTCAGACGACAAAATAATTGAGATGCTGAATCACACACCCGGACTGCTCAGCCAGTGTACAGGAGAATTTTATATCAGATGGAACAATTGCTCTGCACGTGACCACTTCGGCATTATGCCGGGTCCGTCTCCGGCAGGCACAATCGTATGCGATGGTAAAAAATTAGCTTCCATTGACCCCAGACTTCCTCCAGTGGAAGTAGGGAGAGCGATAGAAACAGCAGTTGCCCTGAGGCGGGACGAGGGAATTGTCGCTCTTTCAGGAGGGGTGGATTCAGCCCTCATTGCCGCACTTGCAGGACGTGAATGTGTGGCTGTAGGTCTGGAAGGGAGTCATGACCTGAGACGTGCACGCCTTGTTGCAGATGAACTGGGGCTGCCTCTTGAATGTGTAACAGTCAGGGAAGAGGATATAAAAGAGGCACTCAGGAAGGTATTACGCGTCATCCCCAGAAAAACACCCGTGGACGCATCTATTGCAACCACCCTGTACTTTGTTGCAGAATGGGCAGGGGAACACGGATACGAACGTATCCTTGCAGGACAGGGTGCAGATGAACTATTCGGTGGTTATGCCCGGTATCTTAAATCAGAGAATCTGGAAGAAGAACTAAAAACAGATTTCAAAGGTCTGCAGATACAGTCAAAACGTGACCAAAGCGTTGCAGCACTTCACAATACGTACTTCTCAATGCCCTATATGGACATACGTGTCGTGCGCGCTGCACAGGCAATCCCTGCCTGCAACAAAGTGGGTGAAGGCATAAGAAAACGCCCTTTAAGAGAGGTTGCAGAACGCCATATTCCGCATGAAGTTGCATATTACGAGAAAAAAGCCATGCAATACGGCAGTGGCATCTGGAAAGCTATACAAAGACTGGCACGTCAAAACGGTTATAAAAAATCAGTACAAGGGTACTTAAGTCAGTTTAACAGGGTCGAATAAATGATATCTGAAAAAGAAGTTGAAAGTATCTCAAGACTTGCGGACATTACAATACCTAAAACAGAACTTGGAGAATTTACATCCAGGTTCAATAATATCCTTGAGTATTTTGACATACTTGACAAAGTAGAAGCAGAAGGTGAAAGCGAATCTGACCTGTACAATATTCTCCGCGAAGACGAGATCACCCCCTCACTCCCACAGGAAGAAACGCTAAAAAACGCCGGTGAAAAAGAAGACGGATATATCAGGGCTCCAAAGGTGATGTAGTTGCAGGGCATATATAATTTGAACAAAGAAGATAAAAACAACGCATTTCTCACCACTGTTAAATCCGCACATTACGGCGATGGCAAATTAAACGGCATCCCGATTGCAGTAAAGGATAATATATCCACAAAAGGGATTGAAACAACATGCGGTTCAAAGATTCTTGAGGGTTATATTCCGCCATATGATGCACATGTCATCACCCTTATCAAAAAAGAAGGGGCCGCAATAGTCGGTAAGACCAACATGGACGAATTCGGCATGGGTACGACTACAGAAAACAGTGCATATGGTCCGACTGCAAACCCGGCCGACCCGACATGCGTACCAGGCGGTTCATCAGGTGGCAGTGCTGCAGCAGTCGCCTCAGGCATGGTCCCAATGGCACTTGGAACTGACACAGGAGGTTCCATCCGCTGTCCGGCATCATTCTGTGGCATTGTCGGTCTTAAACCTACATATGGCAGAGTATCCAGGTACGGACTCATCGCCTATTCGAACTCACTGGAACAAATCGGTCCAATGGCAAAAACAGTAGGTGAAATTTCCGCACTAATGGAAATCATCTCTGTTCACGACCCACGCGACACAACATCATACAATAAACCATATATCCACACACCATCTGCCGATATTTCCGGAACAAAAGTAGGCGTCCCTCTGGAATACTTTGGTGAGGGGGTTAACAGAGGTGTTTCTGAGAAGGTAAGAGATGCAATATCAACTCTTGAGGGACTGGGTGCGGAAATTATCGAATGCAGTATTCCCAGCATGGAATATGCCCTTGCCGCTTATTATGTCATATGCACAAGCGAGGCATCCTCAAACCTTTCACGTTTCGACGGCGTCAGGTACGGCCCGTCTGTTAATTCAAAGCACCAGTGGCACGATGAATTCCGCACCTACCGTGGCGAAAAGTTTGGAACTGAAGTACAGAGACGTATAATGCTCGGCACTTTTGCATTATCCGCCGGATATTATGGCAAATACTATGCAAAGGCACAGGCAGCACGGGAAAATATGCGTCGTGATTTCAGACGGATCTTTGAAACAGTTGACATCATTGCCGGCCCCACCATGCCGGATGTGGCATACAAACTTGGAGAGAAGAGCGACCCGTTATCCATGTACCTGACCGATATACTGACAGTGCCGGCAAACCTTGCAGGTCTGCCTGCAATCTCAGTGCCATGCGGAAAAACAGATGGAATGCCAGTCGGACTGCAGATCATGGGCAGACACTTCGAGGACGAGAGAGTTGTTGATGTTGCATTTGCATATGAGCAGGAGGTGGTCTGAATGAGCGACCCTAAAGTGATAATCGGTCTTGAAATCCACTGCCAGCTCAATACAAAGTCAAAA
>DAOVRB010000195.1 GCA_030628325.1 Methanomicrobiaceae archaeon
CCCGGTGGTCATAACTGTACCTCCAGAGAGAAAAGATCAAGTACCCGTCAAGTAAAAAAAACAGCTAAATATTCGGGAATATAAGGATATTTCCTGTTATTGCTGACTTTGTTCTCATGAGCAGGTGATCTGAGCATGCACCCATCAAGTATTCTTCCCGTCTCGTGCTGCCCACCACCGACCCCGGCCACGACAGACACCACGGGAACCCGCCTACCGGGTCCTCCAGACAGGGCTTCATTGCGCTCAGTCTGCATTGAATGGGACAAACCGTTATAAATTACTTAAGGGGTTGTGATTAGAATCGTATAATTCGTTTTATACACAGCACTATGAAGAGAGATCTTCTCCTTCATTGGAGAAAAATTAGAAAAAATTAGTATCCAATAATACTAATCATGCGTTTTCTCACTTCATGGATATCCTGCTTATCAAGGGTGAACCGATAATCAGTAAAATATTCACGGTTTATTGTGTAGATCTGCTCGCATTTCACCAGTGTATTATTTGTTAATTCAGAATACTTTTCCGGAGTGATACGATAATGAGATTGAATGCGTGGGCGATTACATGTTTCATCCCATAATTGTGCCTGGACTGATGTCATTGGGACACAGACAATTGTCTTATGATTGTTATTTTCGAGTTTCCTCGGGTTCATGATCACAGCAATATAATGGGGATCTTTCATGGTATTTCTTGATACGCCGGTATGTTTAGTCAGATCAAGAAAAAAGACGTCCCCTTCACTAAGAGTATGATCCTTCATTAGTCTGTCCGTCCATTGTTTCAAACTGAAGGGAAAGCAACTCATCAGGAACAGTATCTTCACTGACTGATTCCGGAAGTTCTCCAAGTTCTTTCGCGCTTTTTACTGCATGAAGATAATAGAAAAAGGATTCAAGCTCGTCGTATTCATAGTCATCAAGCCGAAGTTTCTCTTTGGTGATTATTTCGCCATTTTTGGCATCATTCCAGAGACGGAATTTATGGGTTAAATCACTAATTATAAACGTATTGTGTTTATTCAGTGTTTCAATTACGACATCGAACAGTTTTATATCATCTTCAGAAAACAAGGAAATGTCAGATTTTTTCCGTGGGGTGTACTGGTAGAGACAGCGTTCTGGATCAACCTGTTCCCATGTTACGTTCAGGTACGCATTTGAATTGTCCGTATAGGAAAAACCGACATCCGGTACCGGACCATTCGGAAGGCGAATGTATTCATCTTCAAGAAGTGTCTCACCGGTCTGGTTAAATTTGAATAAATCGACAAAAAAAACAAATTTCATCAGTTTGGTTCTCCCAATCCGGGGATATTTCTCAATAGCATAGATCAGGGCATTCAGTTGTTTTTCAGTCTTCATTTTCCACTACCTCATGATGCAAATAAAAAAAATATCAGGACTTCCAGTGTCTATGATTCTACTAAGTAATCTTATACTATTTCTATCAGAAATACTTTATCCTTGCGGTGTGAGTAGACTTCATCCGGTGTCCCCGGCCCGGCTCAGGCAAATACATCAGAGACTGAACCATTGGGACCAATCAGTACATTCAGCGGTCCGAGCGGAATCGATTCAGTCTCCGGTCCAAACGACAGTATATTTGTCAGACGCAGTTCTTTCAATGTTGGTTCAGATATCGGTTTATTCATGATCGACACTTCCTCTTCCCTGAATATGTTAATTGAATAATCATCCTTCCACCTAAGCCAACTCACAAGAAATTCTTGTCAGTTCGTCGTGATGATATTTTCAGGCTTATTTCAGTCACATACTCATGTCATTTTCTTTGCTGATTTTAGTATTTTTACTGGCATTTCTTCATCAAGGTTCCAGATAATATTCATTGGTCTGCTTCCTGTATGACTTACATATTGAGCAGTGCCGAGGCACACATAAGGATTTGTCTTGCCCCGTGTTTTTTTGTAATTCCGAACAAAGAGAAGAACCTTTCCAGATCTCTTATTGTGGTTTATGTACCTCTGTCCGGTCTCTGAACCTTCTGATGTTGTACTTTGTGACTGCCAGTGAAAGAGTCTCTCGTTTATTGCATAATCCTCATACATTGTTGATGGAGAAAACTGTTTCTCAGTCTTATTTAAGGTTATAAAGAATACATCGAGGTTTTTATCACCAAAGTGTACTACACCTTCACGTGAACCTTTTGATGGTTTTTTATCTGGAGTATAATGCCCAAGTCCGGCAAAGATCTGATCTCTTGTATATGTACAGTGAAGCTCAAGCGGGGTTTCAAAATTGAGTTTCAGGGGTTGTTCAATGAAGTCAATCTTCTGGAGATTATATTCAATGGCATCATTTATCTCTGCAGTCATCCATTCATTTTCAAGAATCTCTTTAAATAATCCTTTTTTGGAGTATCCTTCTGTAACTGGACCATTATATGCAGAATAATACAACATGGAGAGATTCAATTCATTAGCATGTGAAACAGGCGATCTGAGAATTCCATCCGGGTTTTTAAGAAATCTCAGGGCAAATCTGGTGAAATCGACAGAATTTATTGAAATCAACCTAAATATTGTATTTTGTAATAATGTCTTTTCTTTATCAGTAATTTGAGTCTTAGATATGCCTGCCTGTCTGCATAATTCAGTAAATGTGGTGATTCTGTATATCTCAACTGGATTTATTGAATGATAATCCATGAAATTTTCAAAGCATAGAGGTGATCCTGAATCCGATTCAAATCTTTTAACGAGTTGTACAAGATTGCCTTTGTTTGTCAGATTGCTCTTTATATTATCAAGAATTTTATTACGTGCAATCTTTTCAAGGTGAATGTGGCAGCCTTTTGGTAATGAAAAATTATCTGTTTCAATCTGTTTTTGAAGAGCACAATCAGAGGATGCAAGAAGTGCACCTAATTTTTCACTAAACCGATATGAGGCATTATGCCGGCCAACAAAATCAAGGACAGTCAGGCATTCTTTCTCATCATAAAGACGAAGACCTCTTCCAAGCTGCTGCAAAAACACAGTTGTGCTCTCTGTTGGTCTTAAAAAGAGAACTGTATTTATTTCAGGAATATCAACTCCTTCATTATAAAGATCAACAACAAAAATGAAGTTTATTTCATGACGGGTGAGTTTTCCCTGAATTGATCTCCTCTCCTCTCTGCTGCTTTTGGAGTGAAGAGATTCAGAACGTATTCCATATTCATTGAATTTTTCAGCCATAAACCGGGCATGCTCAATACTCACACAAAAAGCAAGTCCGATTACTTCAGAGATGTCAGTTACATATTTTTGGGTTGCTTCAGCAATATGACCTGCCCTCTCTGTATTTCCAGTATAGATTTCTGAAAGTTCATTTCTATCATATCCTCCACGTTTCCATGAAACAGAGTCAAGATCAACTGTATCACTCACTCCGAAATAATGGAACGGGCAGAGGAGTTTCCTGTCGATGGCTTCAGGAAGTCTGATTTCAGCTCCAATTCTCCCGTCAAAATACCCCAGAATATCAAGATTGTCCATCCTTTCCGGAGTTGCAGTAAGACCAAGCAGTATTTCCGGCTCATAATATGAGAGTAACTTCTGGTATGTCGGTGCAGCAGCATGATGAAATTCATCAACAATTATCATGTCATAATCCTCTGGTTTCGTATGATTGCAGAGATTACGACTGTTAAAACTCTGTATTGAGATAAAAAGGTGGTCCAGTGATTCGGGTTTATGTTTCCCTACTAA
>DAOVRB010000134.1 GCA_030628325.1 Methanomicrobiaceae archaeon
CATCCGTATAGTATACTGCAGAATAGCGCCCGTCAGGTTCAAAAGGGACAGTTCCTTTTATGAGGATATCATTATGAATCCTATCCGGTTCAATCCCGGTTTTATAGCCAAATGAAAGGAGAGCCACATCCATTGCATCACCATGATGCACCCACGAAGCTTCGTCCTGAAACAGACTCCCTTCATTGCAGATAATTCCGGTAGTGGCAAGATTCTCTAAAACTTCCATTTGCAGGGAATCCGGAATCTGTCCATTCGGAAGAAGTATCACCCCTTCACCTGCATATCCCGCACCCGTTACATCAAAAATGCCGCCGGAGGGAAGTATCACTCTCTTCACGGTCTGTTCGTTCACTGTGAGGGTTCCGGTCTTGTCTGTAGCGATCATAGTACAGCTGCCCAGGCTTTCAACTGCAGCCAGACGTCGAACGATCACATTTCGCTTTCCCATCCGTCTCGTGGCGATGGAGAGAGCCACTGTGATAGCCACAGGCAGACCTTCAGGGATGGCAGAGACAGCAAGGGCAACGACAAGGAAAAATACAGCAGTGAGAGGTGTGCCCATTGAGAGCGATGCAGCACCCATAAGCACACATGCCCCGATAACAATAAAACCAATGTCACGGGAAAACTTCTCCATCCTGATCAGTAACGGAGGTTTTGATATCTCAGTAGTGGCCACGGCCTTTGCAATGACCCCTACTTCAGTTCTCATGCCTGTGGCAGTTACAACCCCAACCCCCCTTCCGGTCATGACAGTTGTCCCGCCAAAAGCCATATTCTTCCGGTCGCTTATAGGGGTCTCCCTGTCTGTTATTGCCACCAGCTTTTCCACTGCAACCGATTCTCCGGTAAGGAGCGACTCATCAATATGCAGATTGGAGGCATGGATCAAACGGAGATCTGCCGGCACCCGGCTGCCTGACTCAAGCATTACCAGATCCCCGGGAACCAGATCGGCAGCATTGATGTCTGAATCTTTTCTGTCCCTTTGAACACGGGAGATAATCTGAAGCAGACTCTGGAGTCTGCTGGCACTTTGTTCAGCCTTCCACTCCTGAACCATACCAATTACTGAATTTAAAGCAACAACAAAAAGAATGAAAAATCCGTCTTTGTAGTCATTCAGCAGAAAAGAGATCAGGGCAGCAATCAGAAGAATATAAATCAAAGGGCTTCTAAACTGGTGAATGAAAACAAGCATAAGACCAGGGGGCTTACGCATCGGCAGAGCGTTTGGACCAAAATGATGCAATCGTTGTGACGCCTCTTCTGCAGTAAGACCATGAGGGCCTGTGCTAAGCTTCTCATAGACATCTTCGATTGGGGGCGAGTGCCAGGCAATCCGGGTTTGGAATTCTGATTTACTCATATATTCGATATGATCTAATCAGGATTCATAACTTCAATAATGTTTTGTACACGGACTTTCCCTCCTTTTTATAAGAGAAGGGTGTTTTCCATCATTCTGATAATAATAATAATAATAATAATAATAATAATGATGATGATGATGAATAGCAGCATCCTCCCTGAACCGGATTAAGGGATGAATGCCAAAAGTTCGCCTGTTTTCTCTTTCAGGCCAGGGACGATTATAGAGTTTTGTTTAGGGATTTTTAACATGGAGGAGGATGGAGGGTGAAATTGAAAATTTTGTCATTTGTAATTTTTGTTGTGGTGGTCAAAATCCGCAACAGGATGGACAGGCTCAGACCGATTGTCCAGACAGAAAATAATAATCCACGCATATCCGGAATAACAGGCATTATCCGAAGTACAGGTCTCCTTCACTGTTAATATACACCTCTACGTCCTCGCGCACAAAACGCGCTTTGAATCGTTCAGGATTTGATTCACGTAGGCGGTTTACAAGTGTTATAGTATCATATTTCACTTTAATATTGATTGCCTCAGCTTCCCCGTATATTTTTTTTGCTGCATCGAGAAGATCTTCACCAGTGTTTATTGTACAAAGATGTGTTGCATCAAGAGTATAGAGGAATTCAAGAGTTTCCTTTGCTTTCTGTACATTTTCAAAAGCAGCTTTCTCTATTGTACACACATTTGCCTTGGACGTCTGAATAATATCGGCGATCTGCTGCTGAGTCAGACCGTTTTTCCTGTATCTCAGCACTTCCTTCTGTCTGTCAGTAAGAAGCCCCTGTTTCATAATTACATTATAGAATTACTAAACTTAAACAGTTTTTGTTAACCAGATGTATTTTATTAAGAAAATAAAAAGAATTCAAAATCTTTATATCCAGACCGGATGATACTAAAATGTTCTCATACTTGAGAGGTATAAATATGGTAGTTAAAGTTGGAGTTGCAAAATTAGGCAACATTGCAAGCGGCGTAATGGTCGAGCTTCTGCTCGATGAGCGTGCAGACCGTACAGATATGCAGACCTTCATGGCAACAAGCGGAACAAAACTCGAAGTTGAGGATGTAGACCGTGTTGTCAGCACCCTTATCGCATACAAGCCGGACTTTGCAATTGTTGTATCACCAAACGGCGTGCTTCCCGGACCTACAGGTGCACGTGAAGCATTAAAAGCAGCAGGCATCCCTGTTGTTGTTATCACAGACGATGTTACCACCAAGAAAGAATGGGCAGACCTGAAAGCAAGCGACTTTGGATACATCATCCAGAAGGCAGACGCCATGATCGGTGCACGCCGCGAGTTCCTTGACCCGACAGAGATGTCCGACTACAACGGCAACCTTGTAAAAGTGCTCACAGTCACAGGTGCATTCAGAAAGATGCAGATCGCACTTGATGAAGTGATCGACCAGGTAAAAGCAGGCAAGTCAGGTGCAGACATTGTGCTTCCAAAGATTGTCATGACAGCAGACAAGGCAGTCAAAGATGAATTCTCAAACCCATACGCATATGCAAAGGCACGCGCAGCATTTGAGATTGCAGCTGCAGTCGCAATGGTTAATGTGAAGGGATGTTTCATGACAAAAGGATTTGAGAACTACGTTCCAATCGTTGCATCCGCACACGAGATGATGCGCTCTGCAATGCTCCTTTGTGAAGAAGCACGCGAGATTGAGAAAGGCTGCGACGGTGTTGTGAGAAAGCCACACAAGAACGATGGCACACTCGTCTCCAAGACCACTCTGGTCTCCAAGCCTGAGTAAAATCAGACAATAAACTTTTTTTCTTTAATTCCAGTTACGAACGTTACTTTTTGAACTATAGTGGCGAACGTTTCTCTTAGAACATATTATGAATCACTGATTCATTGTACTATTCAGAAAATATTCACTCACTTACGGAGTATTTTACTCACAGAATTCCCTGTAGTACCTGCCAAGATCTTCAGGCAGTGTCAGAATCACAGGTTCCATGTGGAGCCTTTCCATAAATGCCGTGTCTGACATGGACATAGGGTTTGGATTTATTCTGGCAATCACCGAGCAGAAGGAACGAAATCCTCTGTCAGTTCCGCATCTGTCAAAATATATTGCTGCATTAAAAGCATAATTTCCAATGCTCTTGTATAATGTGATAACCCTGTGAAGTCCTTTTGCGAGAACGTCAATGTAGGGTTCGAATTCATCAATTGAATGTACAGGGAGATAACCCCTCACTTCCCGTTCTCCCACAGGAACAGCATTTGCAATCCAGGAGATTTCATCTCCAAACAGGAATCTCTCTGAATCAGTCTCCAGACTTATGAGATTGTCATAATAGACCTCACCTGTCTTTAAAAAATAGCGCCGGCTTTCTTCAATATACCTGCCGGCAAGATATGTCGGCGCGTTATCTGCGATTGCCTGCATGTGGGGGTGAACTATACTGGCACCGGCCGAGGGTAAATTATTCCAGTTTATTGAGGGATAGCACCATGGGAACCCTTTCAGTGAGAGATATTGCCCCGTTAGTGCGTCTGCAATCTGCTTCTCTGTAATCTTGTTACTGGCAAAATGATCACTCGTAATTACTGTGACAGTGTGATGCTCTGAAAAAGGGAAGAGGTTTGGGAATGTCACACTTTCACCCACAATAATCCTCGAACCGTCAGGGAAGACAGGTGTTTCTGCTGTGATTTTCCCTGGGCAGAACGGGCAGTCACCAGGTGAATTGTTCATAACCGGCGGGCGGTCAAGTGCGCGTTTCACCCGTTCTGTACTGATCCGGCACCTGATACCGGTGAGTGTTTCAGTCCTGAACTGTATGCGCCCCGCGAGTGACGAGACCTCATTTAGGCTAAACATATTATAATCACCGCCAAACCGGAAATTCTCCTGATTTGTAATTTAAATAATAAATAAAAAAAGATTTGGGTGTTTTGTCTGAGAAGATCAGATAACGTACTTTCCAAGCAGACGGATGGAGTTTGTCATGTCCGGACCGAGTGGTGAACCGAAGATGATCTGGGTCACACCGGATGCGGTCAGGTTATCACACTTCTCTTTGACAATTTCAGGTGTACCTGCAATGGTGAATGCATCGATTTCTGCATCGCCGACAAGACCGCCGACAGTACCGAAGTCAAAGCGTCCAAGTGCCTCTTTGATCTTTGCAACATTATCCAGGTCAAGGCCGTGGCGCTGCAGAAGTGGTGGTGGGGAGCCGGCTGCG
>DAOVRB010000132.1 GCA_030628325.1 Methanomicrobiaceae archaeon
AGTATCCCTGATCTCGGATTTTGCGTCCTCTTCAAGAAGGGAATGTACATCAAAATTTGCCTTTGCCATTCTTGATTGTGAAGGGGGGTTATTTATGATATATGTCAGAATCACATGGGAGGATAATTCCCTGGCAAGACCAGCCGTCTCATTGGCCGCACGTCTTGCATTTTCAGATCCGTCAGTTGCAAGCAGAATTTTTTTGTACATGATATTATTACTCCGGTAAAATCCCTTCCGGAAATCCGGGAAGGGATGATCTTTTTTGACTTGCGTAAAACCACAAAGTCTTTGGCTTTATGACACTTTACGAATTAGCGATAAAGTTTAATTTACCCTGTATAAAGAAATAACGATTCAACACATTTATAATCAAAGCATTCAGGGATGTTCATGATTTCCGGTATGGGATATTCAAACTCATCCTGAAGATGATATAAAGTATATCTGCGGAAAATCTGCGAAATAACATTTTTGGCATGTAATAATTTTGTCTCCTGCGGAATTATTAACTATACAGGTGGCAAATAATATTGACAGAAAGGATAAACCATATTCCGGGAAATGTTTAAGAAATCCTAAGTTATCAGGTGGAATTAAACAGGGATGTGGGTAATATAAATTTTTCAAATTAAAAATGCAATATCGGGATAATCCTGTAAAATAAGCAGACAATAAAGATTTTAATTAAAATGAGGTAGCTTTTCGTGAACGCGCAACAGATAAGAGATGAATGGTTCTCAAATATAAAGGGTGATGTACTTGCCGGAATTACCGTTGCACTTGCACTGATTCCTGAAGCAATTGCTTTTTCAATCATCGCCGGCGTTGATCCAATGGTCGGTCTGTATGCCTCATTCTGTATTGCAGTTGTAATATCTATTGCAGGCGGAAGACCGGGCATGATTTCGGGTGCGACAGGAGCAATGGCACTTGTCATGGTTGTTCTTGTACGGGATTTCGGGCTTGAATATCTCCTTGCAGCAACCATCCTGACCGGAATTATGCAGTTTGCTCTTGGTCTTTTAAAAGTTGGGCGTTTTACTTCATTAATTCCCTATTCAGTAGTACTCGGGTTTGTAAACTCACTTGCAATTCTTATATTCATCACACAGATTCCGTTTTTAATTGGTGTCCCACTTGCTGTATATGCAATGACAGCAGTAACAATCGGAATTATCTATATTCTGCCCCGCTTTACAAAAGCAGTGCCGGCACCTCTTATTGCTATTGTTGTTATGACTGCAGTTGCAATAGGGACAGGGTTAAGCGTCTTAACTGTAGGGGATTTAGGCACAATTACAAAAGCGCTTCCTCTCTTTCATCTTCCGGTGGTGCCTCTTTCCATTGAAACACTGCTGATAATACTTCCTTATTCTGCAACGCTTGTGATCATAGGACTTCTTGAATCACTTCTTACTGCATCAATTATTGATGAAATGACAGATACCAGAAGTGATAAAGATCGGGAAGTTAAGGGGCAGGGTATTGCAAACTGCGTTGCAGGTTTTTTCGGAGGTATGGCAGGTTGTGCAATGATTGGCCAGTCTGTTATTAATGTGACATCCGGAGGAAGGGGGAGGCTTTCTTCAATGACTGCCGGACTTTTCCTGATGTTTCTGATAATTGTTCTTGGCGATCTTGTGGCACAGATCCCTATGGCGGCACTTGTCGGTGTTATGATCGTTGTTGCAATCGGAACATTTGAATGGCAGTCTGTCCGGAACATTTCCAAAATACCAAAGAGCGATGCATTCATTATGTTTACAACAATTGCCATTGTTGTCTATACTCATAACCTTGCAATGGGTGTTTTAACCGGTGTTCTTCTTGCCACTCTTGCAATGGCATGGAAAATGTCAGTTATTTCAGTTTCAGGCAGTTGCAGGGAAGACGGAGTTAAAGTTTATACAGTAAAGGGACAGTTGTTCTTCGGGACAATGGCAGCATTCATTGATCTTTTTGATTATACAGGGGATCCTGATAAAATTGAGATTGACTTTAAAAATTCCCATATCTGGGATCACTCTGCAGTCGAGGCAATTGCCAGGGTAATAGACAAATATCAGCGGGAAAATAAGTCGGTTTATGTTATCGGTCTTAATATTGAAAGTCAGGAGACGCTTGATAAGGGTTTTTCCTGAAATGGTCCGGAGATAAAGATTTAAATCTCAGAGAAGATAATTTTAAGTTCAGGGAATAATAAATTACTATAGGACTATTTAAAACAGCAAATGAATTAATTCCGGCACAGAAGATATTTGCGGGTGTTGCATCATTATGGAAATTATATCGGCAGTTTTTTTGTTTTCCGGAATTCTCGGCATAGCATTGATGTTGTTTATTCATACAAAAAAGCCTTCAAAAAGCATAACTCCTTTTATTCTGCTTCTTTTAGTGACATCATATTATTCAATAACATATGGAATAGAATTAACGCTTAATGATCCGGAATTGATATTATTAATGGTCAGGATTGAATACTTTGGGATTGTATTCATGCCTCCTCTCTGGCTGATATTTGTCTTTAATTATACACACCGTGAAAATGAACTGACTCTCCCGGTTTATGCAGTATTTCTTCTGATTCCTGCAGTGATCTTAATTGCCATAAATTCCGGATATCTTATACCATTATTATATCAGTCAGTAGAATTTGTCAGTTCGGGAAATTTACTGCTGCTCTCTATTAATCCAGGTATTCTCTATCTGCTCAATCTCTCATATGTTTTTATTGCCTCTATCGCCGGACTTTTAATTCTTGCAGATTTTATGCCCAAAAGACGTGGGATTGTCAGAAATCAGGTGATTATTATTATTTTTGGGTTTTTAATCCCATTCGTCGCGCATATTGCTTATATTTTCATTATTGGTCCGACATACCATATTGATATATTTCCTCTGGCTTTTTTATCAACTTTAATCATTATAATGTGGGCATTATTCCGTTACCGGTTATTTTCATTAACACCGATAGCATATAGCTCGGTTTTCCATATGATACCTGCGGGTGTAATAATAATTGATAATTTTGGTTCTGTTATTGATGCAAATACTGCGGCAGATGAAATTCTGAACTGTAATATTCAGAATGACTCTGGAAAGGTTCTTTCTGACTACTCTGCCAACTGGCCCGAACTTGAGAGATATATAGATGGTTTGCTAAATGAGGATTCAACCGGACGGGAAGTCGATATAACTTTTCAGCATGAAGATTTTCAGCAAATCTACAGCATTCAGACAACACCCCTTAAAGACAGGTATGCGCATATTGAAGGTTTAATTATTATTATCCAGGATGTTACCGGAAGCAGAAATGCAGAAGATGCTTTGCGCAGGAGTGAAGAAAGATTAAGAAATCTCTTTTTACAGTCGCCGGTAGCTTATCAGACATTAGATGAAGAGGGTAAAATATCTGAGATTAATCCTGAATGGAGCAATATGCTGGGGTATAATTGGGAAGATGTACTGAATAAATCATTTGCCTGTTTCTTACCGGAAAGGACACGTCACAAGTTCAGGGAAAATTTCATAGCTTTTTTGAAAGAAGGCTCAATATATAAGGAATTTGAACTTGTTCATAAAAACGGGCAGTTTATCATAGTAATGCTCTCCGGACGTATTCAGCGTGATATTGAGGGGCATTTTGTATGGGCGCACTGTATTCTGCATGATATTACTGAAAGGAAAAGGATGGAAGATTCATTATATCAGGCAAATAAAAAATTAAACCTTCTTTCCGGAATCACCCGCCATGATATTCTTAATCAGCTTACAATACTCAAAGGATATCAGGAGCTGTCAAAAGAGCATCTGGCAGATACCGGTTATTCTGACCTGATATTTAGTAAATACCTGGAGAAAGAATCAGCTGCAGCCGAAACTATTAATCAGCAGATAAAATTTACAGGGGATTATCAGAATATCGGCATTCAGTCCCCTGGATGGCAGAATGTTAAAACTACATTTATTCATTCAATACAAAACCTAAAGCCCGGCAATGTAAAGATTATTACAGATGTTTCCGGGATTGAAATTTATGCAGATCCTCTGTTGGAAAAGGTTTTTTACAACCTTGTTGAAAATGCTCTTAATTATGGGGAAAAAATAACGAAAATTACTCTGTCATCCAGGAAATGTGATAGTTTTCTGATTCTGGTTCTGGAGGATGACGGGATTGGTATTCCAGAAAACGAGAAGGAGAATATATTTAACCGGAAATATTTCCGGAATACAGGACTTGGAATGTTTTTATCAAGGGATATATTGTCAATAACCAGGATTGAAATAAAGGAGACGGGCATTCCGGGTGAAGGCGCCAAGTTTGAAATCACTGTTCCGACAGGGATGTACCGGGTATAAGGGTTGATTTACATCCCAAACGCAGATAAGGCGTTAGCCTCACATAAGAAACGATAAAAATCAATCTGGAATTTTGGTTTTTATAGCAATGTGGCAGGAAGCCTGCAACCGGAGCTGTGATAGTTGACAAATGTTATGGGAGATTTCCTTCTCCTGAAAATTCCCGTTGTTTTTCTTCGTTCATTGAAATTAAGATCTCAAAAATCTCCTGTATGCTTACGGGATTGATATTCTGTGTGACAGCTGCATCTAAGGTCCGTTCAAGTACTTTTTCCCGTTGTTTACTATCC
>DAOVRB010000094.1 GCA_030628325.1 Methanomicrobiaceae archaeon
CAGTATAATGATCTGATTCCTGTGTATGAAAAAGAGGCAAAAAAAGTTGGAATCAGGGCAATTAACATTGGAATGAAGGGGGATCCTGTTCGCGTTCAGGGCGTTGTGGAAGGGGCGCATTTTAAGTATCTCAACAGGCCACAGTTTGTCATTGCAGACAGTACTGGTTCAATATCTGCCAAGATGTTTACATCCCCCAAAGAGGATATCAATAAGGGTGATGTTGTGGAAGTGTTGGGACTTGTCATCAAGCGTTATTTATTTACCGGGGATGCAATAATTAACTGCGTATCAATCCGGAAAATTGAGAAGGTAGAGAAATCCTGAAGAATCAGGACTGAAATTCCTTGTTATTGCAGTGGTGAACTACCGCCCGCTTACGCAGGGGGTTTCCTGCGGGTGTACTGGAATGTCCATGTCTGTTTTTCGCAGATTATCAGCAAATTGCTGATAGCCTGTCCACAAAGTATTCTGTGACAGGTATCGCATTGTTTCTATCCCGATTGAGGTTCATACCATAATCATATTCCATAGTGTGTTTCCAGATGGGTATATCATGCTCTTTTCCGCAAACGCAGCATGTTTTAGAAGTTTTACGTTTGCTGATTTCTATTACTCTTTTACCTGTCAGTTCTGCTTTGCAGGTCAGAAATCCAGCAAATCATCCCAGATATCCTGTGCCTTGGGTGGCACGGTTCAAACCACGGCAACCATCAATCTATACTAATATCAGAAGATCAACTATTATAGTGATATTATGTCCCGAAAGGCAGTAGATGCAGTATTTCAGGCGTTTTTTTTGTTAACTGACCTCAGGGTGCTTTTAAGGGAGACTGCACCCTCTCATGAGATGGACGGGGAACAGAAGGCAATGGCCGTGCAATATATTGAAAAATTAAAAAAGCAGGTTGCAATAATTGAAGACGAGGTGGTATCTTGAAATGTGCGAATGATATTGATGCACGTGACGTTGAGGAGATGTTCATCAATATTGACCCCATACAGGCAGGAGGGCGCTTAACTCCTGAGGCTTTAAAAGCGGTCATAGCATATGCCGACGGCTATTCAGTCTGTGACCACTGCAGAAAGCCATTCAGACTTGACTATATTAAAAAACCGCCAATTGCAGAGTTTCATGAAGACTGTGCCAGATGGCTGAATATGGATGTGCTGAGGGTTGTTCCCGGTGCCCGCCGTGGATTTCAGGCTGTTGCCAGCACACTGGTACAAAAGGGTGACCCTGTAATTCTTACATCTCTCTCGCACTATACGGAATTTGTATCTGTAGAGCAGTCTGGGGGTGTGCCACATGAAATTCCTCTGGATGAGAATAACCATGTTACAGCTGAAAATACAGCTGAAACAATTGAAAAGGTTGTACGGGAATCTGGCCGTTCTCCGTCTCTGCTCTTTGTTGAGCATGCTGACTACCAGTACGGGAACATTCATGATGTATGCGGAATTGCAAAAGTGGCCCACCAGTACGATATCCCTGTGTTACTAAATGGTGCATATACCGTAGGAATAATGCCTGTGGACGGGAAAGCTCTGGGAGTTGATTTTGTAGTTGGGTCTGGTCATAAAAGCATGGCAGCACCTGCTCCATCCGGTGTGCTTGCCACAACCGATGAATATGCCGATAAAGTGTTTCGGACAACTCAGGCAGAGGGAGATGTTACTAAACGGACATTTGGCATCAAGGAAGTTGAGATGATGGGATGCACACTTATGGGTGTGACACTGGTTGGTCTGATGGCTTCCTTCCCTGCAGTTAAAGAGCGTGTGAAAAACTGGGACACTGAACTGGAGCACAGCAATATTATCACGGATGCCCTGCTTTCAGTTGAAGGCACAAAAATAGAGAGTGACTGTCCGCGTGAACATACCCTCACACGGGTCAATACAATTGAATCATTCAATAAGGTTGCAGAGACTCATAAAAAACGTGGTTACTTTCTCTCAAAAGATCTTAAAAAGAGAGGTATTGTGGGAGTGATTCCTGGTTCAACAATGGTGTGGAAATACAATACATTTGGTCTGACTGATAAACAGACAGAACATGTTGCCGATTCCTTCAGGGGAATTGCGGAAGATAACGGGCTTACTATCAGTTAATCTCTTTTATTTCTCACTTTAGGGAGGGGAGATGGCGCAGATCTCTTCCTTATGGTGGCCACAAAAAAACATGAATGAACTAGTTCGCGAAATTTGCAGATATGGTAAGGAGAAAGGGATGGATTTACTGTGGCAGAAATCCCCTGTTATTTTTCTTTGATTTCACCATTTAGTGCGATATATAACCTGGCTGAATCAACCACACCTGCAAGAAGGTTTTCAATGTCCATTTTTTCTTCATCTTCCAGTATTGATTCCAGTGAAGCAGCGATATCCGGGTGTTTTGGAACTGCGTTACAGCTCAGATCACCCGGGGAATCAATAAACGTTCCAATCCTGCGTGCAATATCGACAGTTTCCTGTTTTTCATAGGTGATGAGCGGCTGGATAAGCGGGAGTCCCGGCGGAAGTACTGATTCAATTACTCCCATATTGACGAGTGTCTGTGATGCGACCTGGCCGATGTTGTCTCCCATGACGAGTGCAAGGGCTCTCTCCGTTTTTGCGATTTCTGTTGCAGTGCGGAGCATGAATCTCTTGCAGATGATACAGCGGTTTTTCAGACGCGGGATCTCTACAAGTACTCTGTAAAACGGTTCCATATCAGCAACAATCATCCTGAGTGAAGTGCCGGGAGTCCATGTTGAGAGGGTTTTGTGATGCCGAAATACCATGTTATGAGTATCCGGTCCCATAAATCTGCCGCCGTCAAGGTGCAGGTGTGTGACCGGGCAGCCGCGTCTCAGCATAAGCCATGTGGCGACCGGTGAATCAATCCCTGCTGAGAGGAGTGAAAGAACCCTTCCCTGTGTGCCGACGGGAAGACCACCGGCACCGTCAATGGCGGTGTCATAGATCAGACCCCCCCACTCCCTGACCTCGATATTAATCCGGTAATCCGGATTTTTCAGGTCAACAGTAAGCCCGCCGACTTCATCATAAATGGTGCTCCCAATTGATGCGGCAAGTTCCTGGCTTGTAAAACCCGGGACACCCGTACGTCTGACTCTGACTGCAAATGTCATACCCGGTCTGACTGTTTTTACTGCCATTTTTTTAGCTTCGGTCTCTATTTCACTGAGGTCATTTGATGTGCGTGTGCAGACTGAGACTCCCACCACTCCGAAGATGCGTCCTGCAACCTCTGCAATTTCCTGTTGGTTTTCGCCCTCGATGAGTATTCTGCCCCTGAAAACCTCTATCTTATATGTAAGATCTTTCGAGTCAAGTGCCCGTTTCAGGTTATTTATTAAAATTTTAATATAGTAGCGCATTACGGATTCGCTTTTTAAAAAGAGCTCCCCGTACCTGATCATCACAACCTGCATTTTTCCACCTTATTTTTCTCTGACTGATATTTCCACTTTGCAAAAACCGAAAGGCATCAGCTGATCTGCATATTTTTGTGCAGTATGATATTCGTCCTGCAGGACTTCAATGATTGCAGTATTATTCAGATATCTGACGCGCAGTCTGCCTGTTATATATCTGCCCAGGAGTTCTTCAGCAGACCTGATTTTTTCAAGTTTTTCCCGTGTCAGACTTTCATCTTCAGGGAAACGTGTTGCAAGACATGAGGAGGGGGAAATCAATGGAACACCAAGTTCTCCTGCAAGAGTTTTAATCATCTCTTTTCCTATACCGCATTCTGCAAAAGGGCTGATGATGCCAAGGTCTGAGAGGGCTTTCATACCCGGTCTGCCGCCCGGGTCGTCATCAGCGTGTGTGCCGTCTGCCACATACAGATATCCGCACTCCAGAGCCCATTTCTGAAGTTCACCCATCATGGCTTTTTTGCAGAGATAACAGCGTGTTCTGGAATTGTTTCTGACTTCCGGTATTTTGAGTACATCTATTGGCAGGATTTTGTACAGGATTCCCAGTGAACCTGCAATCTCTGCTGCCCTGATTAGTTCACCTGCCGGGTTTATTCCGGTGTCCGCACTAACTGCTGATACCTTTATGCCGTGGTGTACTGCAAACGCGAGGAGAACCATACTGTCTGTTCCTCCTGAGAGCGCTATTGCCACTGGTTCATGCGCCTTTAACATTTCCATGAGGCAGTGCTTCGCGTCCATTTCTTTATTGTTGCAGTCTTAAAACAGATGAACGTTTGGCTGAACCGGGGTGTGGTATTTCTGTTTTTTGATGTGGAATGTTATGTTATAGTGGCGAAGGTTTCTTTTTGGACTGTTTAAAAAGAAATATCCGGCACTATAATGATGCGTGATCCACGAAGTGTCAGGCACTATTTCCTGATATCAGAACCTTTTAACTCTTCACAGTATTTTCATCTATATAATAGTGATATGAAAATTGTTTTATCAGACTAACCAAAAATGAATACTTACTATGGCACGGAAGAAATCGGGCAAAGATAAGAGTGAGCCCCAGTCAACATTATATTATTTTTATACTCAGGAACGGTGGGACAACTGGTTAAAGACGCTTGAAGAGATGGATTTTGAGGGAGATCCTGAGAGTGAAGAGATGCCCGAAGGTCTGCAGTCACTGGGTAATTTCACTCAGGATATCAATGTATCTGTCTTAAAGATCATGAAGCTCTTTTTGAAGGGGAACTATGGTGCAGAAACTGCACTTGGTAAGCTGAATGAAGTGGAAGAGATTGTCATGGCCAATGCACCTGAGGGTGAACTTACAGATATTATTGAGGGCATCCAGCTCCGTTTCCTGGTACTCTTCCTTGCATGTAAGAAAGTTATTTCCGGGGATGCAGAAGGTGATATCAAAACACTTGTGAAAGAAGGAAGAGCTGTTTCTGATGATGATTCGGCGAAAGCTCTTGAGATTGCCGCAACAATCGGAGCACTGGTAATTAACGGAAAATCCTGCTGTGGGAAGTACCTGCGTGGTGATATGGATGAGCTGGATTTCTTTGATGACTGGTTAATTGAGATTGATGAAATGGGCGCGTCACTTAAAACCCTCAAGAACTTTGATGAGCAGTTTGGAGATAGTGTTTGATAGCCGGCAGGGCCCGTTTTAGATCTGCAAAGAAGCTCTCCAATGTGGTTGGTTACAGGATTCCTGAATTTGCATTCCACGGTGCGTTTCTGGAGGCTGTAACAGTGGGAATGGCCTCAGACAATCTGGATCAGAGCCTCAGGGATCGGATCCTTAATTTTTTTAAGGATTTTTTAAACTGTAAATGCAAACAGTCACCGCTCTGCGGGTGCCCTGAGAGGAAGTTTGCACTCCTGATTATTGAACTGCGTGAAAGTGGGTTTGATCACAGGCAGATTGCTGATTTCCTTCTTGACGAGTATGGTATAGAGCTTTTTCCCGCTGATATACTGAGTTTTCTTGAGGAGTC
>DAOVRB010000101.1 GCA_030628325.1 Methanomicrobiaceae archaeon
AAAATGCTACCCGCATCTTCATCAGACAGCACCTGAACGCTTTCGCGTCATGCACGTTTTCCTTTTCCACAAGAGCAATTTCTCAAATGCTCTAATAGAGCCTGTAAATATTGTATCCGCCTTCGTGGTGTTCTGTCTGATCATAGTCGGCAAGAATGTTTGGTCTGTTTCCAAAGGAAAGCATGATGTCAGTAAGGGTATGAACACCACATGTGTTCTCAATGAGTTTAATTATAGATTTATTTGCTTCTCTGATATCTGCCGGTTTTAACTTTTCAAGCACATCTGACGGATATGAGTCAATATCATAATAAGAAAAGATGGATTCAAGTCCTATGACCCATAACCGCTCCTCAACTGCAATTCGTGCCGCTGTTTCAGACTCTTTTTCTGTTAATACAAGGTAGGCTTTTTTTGGACCGTGATAAAATGCCCGAAACGTATAGAGTACTCCCTCTGATACGCGGATCTCCGCCGGGTTGACTTTCAGAAATGCAGCAAGGGCCTCGATTCTTTGCTTATATATGGTTTCCATAATTTAGTTGAGATCTCCGGGACTGTCAGTGATAATTGCTCAGGTACCTGATGGTACTATCTCATTGGTAACGGAGGATAAAAAAGTGTTTGAATTTAGATTTCAATCTGTTTGAGTGCATCAAATACAGCAGTCCTGAATACTTCAGGATTTGTGCTGTAAAACTCTTTTGCATTTATAGAATCATCTGTTGAACCGAAGGCATCAAGCCTGTTTAAAGTCTGTTCTGCAGTGTCGTCAACCCAGCACTTATAAGTCTCCAGATCAATCTCTGTGACTGATTCAGCTCTTACAGAGACAAAAACAGAACCATCGGGTGTTTCCCTGACTGTTGGCTTTCCAACAACTGCAACATATGCTTTTTCTTCAATCTGTGAAATCTGCTGCATTGCTTCGGGTTGATAACCTCCGGCATTGATGAAGAAAAGACCTGTCGGGTCACGTATGCGTGCAGTATAGAACATATTCTGGTCACCTTTCTTTTCCTTCTGCGTCATTATACCACAGATGAAAATGCGGTTTGAGCGCTCACCAGTTGGCAGCATTACATAGGACGGGCTGAATTCATCATCACCTGCCTTAAACTGCAGTCTTGATTCACGAAATTCTGTGGCAAATACGCGTCTTGCCGGTTCACGCATATAGGTTCGTGCCTGTCCGTTGTTTCCTGATGTACTCATTATTCAGCACCTCCCAAAGATTCCCCGGCACGGTTGAGAAGTGATGCATGTCTTTCAGAACTGAATTTCATGATTTCAATATCTTTTACGAGAATTGTGCCATCTATGTCATTTCCCTTGCATGTGACATATCTTCCCATTACATTTGTCTGCATTTTCAGGAACACATCGTCAAGGCCAAGCGGATTGTTTTCAGCTATCTCTATTGCCTTGTTAAGTATAATCCCACTCAGTTTTTCTGTTTCTTCACGCTGTATCAGAACATTTGTAGCTTTCTGTCCGTCATCGACAACACCGGTAATTCTGAGATCATAACGGAATTCATTCTGGATTTCATGCACTGGACAATAATTCTGGCGTGAAAGTGCACGGGTGCATCCCTCCACTTTACAGCGTTTGATCAGACCTGAACCTGAACCCATGTGGATAAATACCCCTGAAACAGATGAATTTCCAGTTGCAACTTCAATGTCTGCGCCGTCTTCACGCATTATCATTGCATTGGTAAGGTTTAAGGAAAGTCTGCCCTGGTACTCATCAACAGTGCTGTAATAAAGCGTGTATACCTTATCCAGTTCGAGTTTTTCCTGGTTATTATTTTTCCATGTGACAAATTTGATTGTTCCTGTTTCATCACCGACAATACCTGTCTGTTCCATCTGGTCATGCCGTGTTTCCCAGTCCTGCATTACTTTGACACGCACCGATGCAACACCTGGTTTAAGATTGGCAATCTGTGCGATGGTCGGGATGAGTGGTCTGTCCTCGTCTATAAGCGTGATCTTCGTACCGGAATGAATTTTCATATTTGGCGCACCCCGAAACTCGTCAATCACTGCTGATTCAAAACGATACCACTTCCTTTCTTCCAGTTCAGGTATGTTTGCCTTTGCCTTTTCCCAGACAACAAATTCAATTGCCCCGCTCCCGTCGTCGGCAATTCCTTTCTGCGCTATGGCAGTTGACGGAGGAATAGACAAAGATACAACTTTTGCTTCAACAGTCACCCAGTCGTCCGGCTGGCAGTCACTGATCTCTTTTAATTCACTGGTGTTCCCTGATTGTGAACCGGGACCTGTAAGATTATACTCACGCATCAGTTCATTTGTAACTGTGCGTTCTGCTTCCTCAACAGGTATTCCAAATTCAGATACAAGAAGTTTTAATTTGGACACTACCTTCTCTCTGTCTACGGTAACGCCCATTTCTTCTATTTTCAGGGAGATTCTTTCTACTACTTCAGGATTGAAATCCATTTTTTAACATCTCCAATCACTATTCCATTTTTACACAGATATTAACTATGGGCGTGCAGCGTGAAAGTGAAAGAAGCCGGAAGGTTTGTGGCAGTCAGATGACCCGGACCCGCATGATAGACCTGCATGATTGTACAGACCTGCTGTTGCCACTATAAATTTCAGACAGGATAGGAGAACAAATACAAAATATACTTTATTTTTTCACAGCCAATGCCTTTAATTCGCTCAGTGGTGCTTCCGGTTTTCTCTTCAGGTAATCAACAACTTCAGGGTAGTGGACAAGGCGGCACCTCTGGCAGCTCCAGACTTTTTTTCCTGTTGAACTATCAATCCAGTCCCCAAGTTCTATGTCTTTGCACGGGTAAAACGGACAGTAGCAGAAATCACAGCGCTGTCCTTCAAAATGACAGGGATAATAGGGGCATTCATCCATTTTCCATTCCACCCAGTGGTTGCCACCAATTGTGCTGAGGACAAAGAAAGACTCTTTATCAGTTTCAATAATGCCTTCATGTCGTCTGAGCGCTTCCGGCACTCCAAACCTCACGCATTCATACACGCGCTTCCCTGCTTCTGTGAGGGTTCCTGCATATTCGTGAACTATTTGTTTTCCTTCATATACTGCGACAACCGCATCGGTTGTGGTACCTGTGAAATCATATCCCATATCGTGGAGTGCCTGCGCCTTTGCCTCGGTCGCCGTTATAACCATCTCCAGTAATGCACCATCTGACAGACCTTCTCTGCTGTGTATGATGATATTTATGGTGCCGGGTCCATTGGGGTTCGGGTTTGATACACCTGCTGTAATAAAGACGGTGATAAACTCATATGAGAAGACGCAGAGTGTTTTCATCCCAACAGCTGTCAGAAGACCGAAGAAATCCTCTGTGGAGAACCCCTGTTCTGCAACAACTGACTTCATGTACCTGTGCGGGTCGGTGTGACTGAAGCTCTTTGGGACGGTGTGATTAAAAATAGTGGAGACGTTGCCAATGCCGCCATGGACACCTGTGCTTGCTCCTTTAAAATTGCCGCGAATAAAAAGGGTATTTTCCCGGAGAAAATATATCATTAAACAGAATATCGTGTTCTGTCTTTTAATTCCTGTTGTTTTCCCTGGTTCCAGCCGGCAACATCAGCCAGGTAACCTGTTACACGGGAGACCTGAGAGACGTCATGTGTACCGCATTCCGGACAGACCGGCTGGCCACAGAGAGGACAGTACTCGATTTTTTCGATGATATGGTGTGGGCAGTGGCAGTGATCCAGAGGACACATGGTCTCAAGAAGTGTCTCCCCACAGCTGGGACATGGAGTCTCGTCCACGATCTTGTGGCAGGTGTGGCACTTGTACCGGCGTTCCTCCACAGGAATTTCGTCAAGAGATTTATATTTTTCTGCCAGTTTCAGTTGTTCACCAGTCCAGTTCATACATTACTCATTTACTGCCGGAATTATAATCCTTTGCGTGAGAGCACATTTTCGTGCGCTGCGATGAGAGTGGCCTGCAGAAAAACTATTTTAATATCCTGCACCTGATTCATCAACAGATGCACACTCAGTCCGGTGGTGCTCAGACAGGCATGATCAAAGAAATTTTACAGGCACGATATCTTCAGGAGGGTGAAAAAGGTTATGATGATATCTGCCACAGGGTTGCAGCGGCGATAGGGGATACAGTAGTGCAGCGGGAGCGCTTTTACCGGATGATGGTGCAGCGTGATTTTCTTCCGAATTCCCCGTGTCTGATGAATGCGGGTACTGAAAACGGACAGTTATCTGCATGTTTTGTCCTGCCGCTCAGTGACAATCTCGAGGGAATTTTTGAGACCTTAAAAACTGCGGCACTTGTGCATAAAAGCGGAGGTGGAACCGGGTTTTCATTTGGGCATTTAAGGGCGCGTGGGTCAGCACTGGACTCCTCAGGCGGTATCGCAAGCGGTCCTGTTTCATTCATGAAGGTGTTTAATGCTGCGACCGGTGTCGTACGACAGGGCGGACGCCGCCGGGGTGCAAACATGGGTATACTCCAGATCCGTCATCCGGATATCAGGGAATTTATCCGTAGTAAGAATGTCGAGGGCGAACTGAGGAATTTCAATATCAGTGTGATGGTTGATGACGCTTTCATGGAGGACCCTGATGAAGAACTGATTAATCTTATTGCAACAGGTATCTGGCAGAATGGTGAACCCGGAGTGATCTTTTATGATCGCATTAACGAAGCGAACACTGTGCCTCACCTTGGGTTCATTGAAGCGACAAATCCCTGTGGTGAACAACCTCTGCTGCCATATGAGTCCTGTACCCTGGGGTCACTTAACCTCTCACGATATGTCGGTGGCAGCGGGATTGACTGGGAGAAACTGGAGGATGACACAAGGGCGGCAACGAGGTTTCTTGACAATGTTATTGATAAAAACTGCTATCCCGTCCGAAAAATTGCTGATATGACGAAAAAGACGCGGAAAATTGGCCTTGGTGTAATGGGTTTTCATGATCTGCTGCTGAAACTCGGAGTCGCTTATGACAGTGGCAGGGCACTTTCTCTTGCAGGGGACGTTTTCGGGTTGATTAATGATATGGCTGTGGATGAGAGCAGGATTATGGCATCTGAATCCGGGCCGTTTCCTGAGTGGGAAGAGAGCACATGGGAGTTCCCTGTCCGGAATGCAGCTCTGACATGTATCGCCCCCACAGGTTCCATATCCCTGATTGCCGGATGTTCCAGTGGTATTGAGCCTGTATTTTCATGGGCATACAGGCGGTGCGGGACTGTCGGTGGCGGATTTATGTGTGTGCACCCGTTTTTTAAGGAAAAACTTATTGGACTGGGGATGAATGAGGTTGAAACAGCTTCTGTTATCGATCACGCATATACTCT
>DAOVRB010000281.1 GCA_030628325.1 Methanomicrobiaceae archaeon
CGGCCCCCGGAGACCTCCCCGTTCATGCACACCTATGTATCAGTCGGCTGCTGTGGTATTGAGAAGAAGGAGGAATCCCAATGAAAGAATTAACGGCCCGGGTCTTTCGTTATGACCCGCAGGTGGATGATGAACCATATTATGACACATTCACAGTCAGTCTGAACAGCGGTGCAAGGGTGCTCGATCTCCTGCATGAGATTCACGACAGGCATGATCCCACCCTCTCTTACCGGTACTGCTGTGGTTCGGGACAGTGCGGGAGCTGTTCAGTGCGGGTGAACGGTGAACCTGTGCTCGCCTGTATGGCAGAGGCGGTTGACGGGATGACGGTCGAACCACTGAATCTGGTTGTGGTTAAAGATCTCTCTGTCGATATGGAACCTCTGCTTGAGATAATGGCAAGCCCTGTTACTTCAGAGGAGGCAACACTCCCGACAAAAGAAGAGACTGAGGCCATCAAACCACTCAGGGACTGTATCGAGTGCTTAGCCTGTGTATCAGAGTGCCCTGCAATCAGAGTGACAGATTTTTTGGGACCGGCCGCCATGCGCCAGGAGATGAGAATCGCACTCGACCCGCGTGATCAGCGTAACAGGATACCAGAGACGATAGAAGAAGGCCTCTTCACCTGCACTTCCTGCCAGCGGTGTCGGGACGTCTGCCCGAAGAATATTGAAATTCCGGGAAAAGCAATCGAAAAACTCCGCGAGATGGCGAACAGGCAGGGACTGACCCTTGACCGCCACAAAGCGGTGGCCGCCATAGTTGAGGCAACAGGCCGGAGTATTGACAAAATAAAAACCACGTTCCTTGAGCAGGTGCCTGAAGTTGTTGAACCGGATTGCGAAGTGAGAGGGGAGGTTGGTTTCTTTGTGGGGTGTATGTACAACGGTCGTCTGCCGGATACCGCACTGGATATGCTGGAAGTCATGAAGAGAAACGGTATCCGTGTTATCATCCCAAAGGAACAGGAATGCTGCGGATCACCGCTGATACGGACAGGCCAGACGCAGTTTCTGCCTGAACTAAAAAAGACCAATATTGAGGCGTTTAAAAAACGCGGTATTGATACGGTGATGACGATGTGCGCCGGGTGCGGTTCAACTCTCAAAAACGACTATGACACACCGTTTAAGGTGATGGATGTGACAGAAGTCCTGGATCAGTTTGGTATAGAACCACCGGCAAAACTGGATGTGAGAGCGACCTACCATGACCCCTGCCACCTGCTCAGAGGACAGGGTGTCAGTGAAGAGCCAAGAAAGTTCTTAAGACAGGTGGTCCGGGAGTTTGTCGAGATGCCGAACCTGTGCTGTGGTGCGGGCGGCGGTGTCAGGTCCGGTCTGCCGGATGAGGCACGGGCACTTGGTGAACTGAGGAATGATGAGATCCAGAAAACCGGTGCTGATGTGGTTGTTTCTGTCTGTCCGTTCTGTGAGTTCCATATTCAGGAGTCGACAGACAAGCCGGTGAAAAACTTAGTGACACTGCTTGTTGAGGGGTACAGGAAGAAGGATTCGGGGGGGGATATACACTCCCCCTCCTATGACTGAAGTTGTGGGGTTTTGGGGTTGGGTTATCTGGTTAGTCCGCCTCCAGAACCACTGCCACTTTAGGAGGGTGTCGGTGCTCCCTTTCAGGAGACCTCTGTCTGTACTGGATTGATTATAAAATAAGGAGGGAGACTAATGATCCCTAAAAGATGCAGTTATTGTAAGGGAATTTTAGAAGAGGGAAAAAGTGAATTCATTGCAAGAGTGGGTGGTGAAGTAATCATCATCAAGGAGATTCCTGCATATGTCTGCAACCAGTGTGGAGAGGCATATTTCACACCAGATATCTCCCGGAAAATTGACAAAATAATGGAAGACATTCATAAAGGCAGGATCTGTTGCCGGCCAGTTGCGGCAGGCGAGATTGAACTGAGTGTCTAAAGTTTTATATAACTTTTTTTATAATTATTTTTTGTTGTCTGGAGATTACCCGTTTATCTGAATTATAATACTGAAGCAGATTTTTAATATGATACATGTATGAATACAATACATATTAAACAGGTAGATAATATGGCAAAAATGAGGGTCACAATTTCAATATGGGAGGAGGAAGGGGTTTATGGAGCCGGATGTCGGGAGCTGGAAGTTGCCAGTTGCTGGGACTCTCCTCAGGAAGCAATGGACAATATCCATGACGCTATAGAGCTTTATCTGGAAAATGCAGGAACTCTTGGTATCATTGAAGATCTGGAACCTGCATTAACATCACAACATAAGTCTACTTCAGTTATTGAGATAGAGGGATGACAAAACTTCCCTGAGGTATATACAATATCAAAGGGGATCAGAAGACCTGATCTGGCCATACATAATTTTAAATGTTTACAATGCTTACAATATTTACCATGAGTCTTACAAAAAGAATACCTGTCACCGAACAGGTCTGGAAGGAACTCGCGGAGATGAAAACTGCAGGCCAGACTTATGATGCTCTTCTTGCCGAGATGATCGAAGTACGGAAAAAACGCCGGCTTGTGGAAGATGTACAACGTTCTATACAGGAAGATGACTTTGTACCGCTCTCGGAGATAAAATTGTGAATTTCTCCGTTTTTATCAAACAAAAATCAACGGAAGCCATAAACATGCTGCCGGGAAAGACCCGGAGGATTATTTTCGATGCACTCAAAGGTCTTGAAAAAAACCCCTGGCCTGGCGCCAGTGGCGACAAAGAGAAACTCCACCTTGAAGAAAATATAGACATATACAGGCTTCATATCGGGAGAAGCTATACCGCATTTTATACTATTGATACCAGAGACCATATAGTCC
>DAOVRB010000272.1 GCA_030628325.1 Methanomicrobiaceae archaeon
AAATTATTTAATATAGGAGTATTACTGTTAACACCAACACCTGTCATTGTCGGGCATCTTCCGGTCCGGGCACAATCTGATGAAAATAGATAATATATATTCTCATAGGAAATATCTGATTTGTCTTTTAGATCATTGGCTGCATAATATTCACAATAACAAAAACAGAGCTTAGGGAGGGGATCCCACAACCCACCCCAAAGGACGTGGAGTTCCCGCAGAGCTACTCATTACCCCCTGCGAGATATAGTGGAGAACGTTTCTTTCTGAACTATTTTTGAACCACTTGTGAACAAAAAATCAGGCCCGATCACGCATAACCGCGTCATACTTCTTTCTGCAACTATCAAGTTCCTCTTTTACTTCCCGGATTTCGGTTTTATCAATGATCACAATGGCACATCCGTCCCTGCCAGTATCAAAGACTACGGGCATCAGCTGTACACAAAGGTCATGCTGTCTGTTCTGAATGGGAGTCTGTAGGGATATGACAGAGTATTTGCCATGAATTGCATCATGGCAGAGATTTTCCATCTCAGGACTTCTGAAGACTGCATAAGGAAGGTTCTCTATTTTTTCACCGTAAAATAACTCCAGTGGACAGCCAAACAGTGACAGAGTATCCTTGTTTACCATTACCACCTCTTTTCTGGAATCTGTGACAATTACCGGGTGGAGAGTGAAGGAGATTAAGGGTGATACCGGCATTCTCTGGACAAGAAAATAATTTTTTGCCGTTCCAATCTGTTTTCGGTCTATATCCCCTTTCAGTTTCAGCATATCAAGATATTTTGCGCTGGTGTTGCGGTGCATATGCAGTGCATTTGAGATCTCAGATATGTTCAAACCTTTAGGATATTTCCTCAAAAGCTCTTTAATTTCAATTGTATCCTGAAAATTTCCAATCATTTGCGCCCCCCTCATAAATACTGGCATCTTTAAATGCACTGCATATACGTTGTGCGCAGGCCACATTTATAAGTACCCAAATCAGAGGTGAAAATGCACAACATAGTGTGTGTTTGTGACCTCACTTTTCTGACTATAACAGGTTTATAGTGGTGGGGGAAAAGAGAGATTCTACATGATTAATCATGTAGGAGGGAAATTATGAGCGAAAGTTTCGACGTAAAACTGGAGAAAAAATCTTACACACCGGATCCTTCGTACCTGAAAAACTCATGGATCGGAGACTGGGATACAGCCTACCAGAGATTCCTTGACGATCCCGATGGTTTTTGGGCAGGAATCGCCGGAGAACTGGACTGGATGAAACCATGGGACCAGGTAAAAGAATGGAATCACCCATACGCACGCTGGTTTACAAATGCAAAACTCAACATCACATGCAATTGTCTTGACAGGCATGTACAGAGCGACAAAAGAAATAAAGTTGCCCTGATCTGGCGTGGCGAGGATGAATTAAACGAGCGGGTGCTCACGTACCGCCAGCTCCTTGCACAGGTAATGCGTTTTGCAAACGCCCTGAAAAATCAGGGTGTTAAGAAAGGCGATGTAGTCTGTATCTACATGCCGCTCGTACCTGAGCAGATTATCGCAATGCTTGCCTGCGCCCGCATTGGTGCTGTTCACACCATAGTATTTGGCGGATTTGGTGCAGCTGCCCTTAATACCCGCATTCGCGATGGAAAAGCAAAGGTCGTCATCACCGCAGATGTCACACACCGTCGCGGAAAGCGTATTTCATTAAATACAATCGTAGATGAAGCGATAGTCAATGCACCGAGTGTTGAGACGGTCATCGTTCTCAGGCGTACAAAGCCTGCCATTGAACTGATCTCAGAAAAAGAAGTGGACTACCACGAGATTGTGGCTGATGCGGATCCAGTATGCGAACCTGAGGTCATGGACGCCGAGGACCCACTGTTCATCCTGTACACAAGCGGAACAACAGGAACACCAAAGGGAATCGTGCACACCTGCGGCGGATACATGGTTGGAACGTATTACACGACAAAATACGTCTTTGACATGAAAGATAACGATGTCCACTGGTGCACCGCTGATCCCGGATGGATTACAGGCCACAGTTACATCACCTACGGTCCTCTTGCACTGGGAGCAACCGCGCTGATCACCGAAACTGTACCGGATTATCCCGACCCGGGCACATGGTGGAAGACAATTGAGGATGTCGGTGTAACCATCTTCTACACCGCACCGACTGCGATAAGATTGTTCATGAAATTCGGTGAAGAATGGCCGAACCGCTACAACCTTGATTCACTCAGGATCATCGGTTCAGTGGGCGAACCACTCAACCCGGAGGCGTTCGAGTGGTATTATCGGGTTATCGGAAAATCCCGGTGTCCGATAATTGACACATGGTGGCAGACCGAGACAGGTATGCACATGCTCGCAACGCTTGTTGGTGACACTATGAAACCAGGATTTGCCGGCAAACCAATCCCTGGTGTCGTTGCAGATGTGGTTGACAAGGATGGCAATCCGGTCGCACCCGGAATCGGCGGCCTGCTTGTAATAAAGGAACCGTGGCCGTCGATGATGCGCACGGTCTATAATAATGACGAGCGTTACCGCACATACTGGAACACCATAGGAAATTACTACACCGCAGGAGACCTCGCAGTAAAAGACGAAGACGGCTATATCATGGTCATCGGCAGGTCAGATGACATCCTCATCGTTGCCGGACATAACCTTGGGTCGGCAGAGGTCGAGAGTGCACTTGTATCTCACGAGGCTGTCGCTGAAGCAGCCGTAATCGGCAAACCTGACGAGGTTAAAGGGCAGAGTATAAAGGCCTTTGTCATACTTTGTGTAGGTCAGGAACCAAGTGAAAACTTAAGAAAAGATCTTACCTACCATGTCCGGATGAGTCTTGGCCCGATTGCCATGCCATCTGAGATTGAGTTTGTAGAGTCACTTCCAAAGACAAGAAGCGG
>DAOVRB010000156.1 GCA_030628325.1 Methanomicrobiaceae archaeon
CCGGCAAGTGACATTGCAATCCCCTCCACCGGGCTGTTCACACGGATTCTGCCCAGAGAAGGAGAACTGAATTTAATCTCTGCAATTACTGCATTTCGGTCTTTCACGGCAGATATTGAATCCCGCAGGCTCACCGGCCTGTATTCAGTCTCCTGACCGGACATATCAGGCAAACCTGCCGCCCGCTCTTCTGCATATCTTACAATCCTGTCAAGTATCATGTAGCACCTCTCGTCTCGTCAATGAGTCTGTTTAATTTATCGAGCGCCTTTCCCGTATCAATCGAAGTCTCCGCACGCAGGAGACCTTCTCTGAGTGTTGCACTCTTTTTCCCGAGATATATCGCGGCGGCAGCATTCATCACCATGACATCCCGCACAGCCCCTTTCTCTCCATCAAGCACTTCCAGGAGCATGCGGGCGTTCTCCTTTGCATCGCCTCCTTTCAGATCCTCCGGGTGTGCACGTTTCAGGCCAAATGCCTCACACCGGATCAGATAATTATGTATCTCCCTGTCTTTCAGTTCAGAAACCATGGTCTCCCCGGTAGTGGTAATCTCATCCATACCCGCACCGTGTACTACCATCGCATGCTCTGTACCGAGAAGTCTCAGCACTTCTGCGACCCTGCCGGTCAGTTCAGGGGCATAGACTCCAAGCAGCTGCGCCCTGGCACCCGCAGGGTTTGTCAGCGGTCCAAGGAGGTTGAAAACGGTTCTTATCCCAATCTCTCTCCTTGGTCCTGCTGCATACCTCATCGCCGGGTGGTGGTTCGGGGCAAAGAGAAATGTGATCTGTATCTGCTCCATGATCCTGCTTGCAGAGTCAGGTGTAATATTCAGGTTCAGACCGAGTTCCTCGAGCAGATCGGCTGAACCACACCTGCTGCTGACACTCCTGTTGCCGTGCTTCACGACGGGAACACCGACACCTGCAGCTACAAAGGCAGCACCTGTACTGATATTGAAGCTATGCGAGAGATCTCCGCCCGTTCCACAGGTGTCCACCAGCGTCCCGTCAACTTTCGGGGTGATCCGAACCGCATGTGTACGCATTATGCGGGCAAATGCAGCAATTTCAGAGCTCGTCTCGCCTTTCATCCTCATCGCTGTGAGGAAAGAGGCGATCTGTGCAGGTGTTGCCCCTTCACTCAGAATCTCCTGCATCACGCCGGTCGCCTCGTTGTCAGTTAAGTCTGCACATTCAACCACTTTTGCTATCGCCGCCCGAATCATTGCACTCCCCCCTGGATATCTTCTGAAAGAAAATTTCTGATCATCAGGTCTCCGCTTCTGCAGAGTATACTTTCCGGATGGAACTGTACACCCATAATCGGGTAGCGCCTGTGCTTAACACCCATCACATAGCCATCATCAGTACTCACCGCAGTAACCTGCAGGTCATGCGGGAGTGTATCTTTGTCAACTACCAGCGAATGGTACCTGGTAGCAGTAAACGGGTTCGGGAGGCCACAAAAGAGACCATCTCCATCATGTCTGATCTCAGATACTTTGCCATGCATCAGATGCTCCGCCCTAATCACCTCAGAACCGAACGAGGTGCATATCACCTGATGGCCAAGACATACTCCAAGTGTCGGCGTCTTTTTGCTCATTGTCGCAAGCACCTCATGACAGATGCCTGCTTCCTCCGGGCGGCCGGGTCCGGGTGAAAGAACAATACGGTCACATTCAATCTTTTTTACCTCATCAAAAGGCGTATCATTTTTTACCACTATGACTTCGCTGCCGGTTTTTCCGATCTGCTGACAGAGGTTGAAAGTAAAACTGTCATAACAGTCAATTACCATCACTTTCACAGGATCCCCTCCGCAATCTCAATCGCCTTTAACATCCCCGCCGCTTTGTTCAGGGTCTCTTCCCACTCTCTTTCAGGAACCGAGTCAGCAACGATGCCGGCACCGACCTGAAGATATGCTTTTTTCCTTTGTAAGAGAATCGTCCTGATTGCAATAGCAAATTCCAGATTCCGGTTGAAACCTATCCAGCCCACAGCACCGGCATATATGCCCCTTTTACTCCTCTCCAGCTCATCGATTATCTGCATCGCACGGATTTTTGGTGCGCCGGAAACGGTTCCTGCCGGAAAACATGCCTTTAACGTTTCGTAGCAATCAAGGTCATCTCTCAATTCACCCTGTACTGTGGAGACTATGTGCTGCACATGTGAGAACTTCTCAATCTCCATGAAATTAGAAAGGCTGACTGTGCCATACTCACAGACACTGCCCAGATCATTTCTCGCCAGATCAACGAGCATGAGATGCTCTGCACACTCTTTTTCGTCTTTGAGCAGTTCTTCGGCGAGCTCTGCATCTTCTGTGGAGTTACGTCCTCTCGGACGGGTGCCTGCGATTGGAACAGTAGTGGCCACCTCATTTTCCACCCTTACAAGCATCTCAGGACTTGACCCTACAACCTTGCGCTCTCCAAAGTCAAGGAAATACATATACGGACTTGGATTGGTCTCTCTGAGTACCCTGTAGATATCCAGCGGGTCTGCGGAGACGTCACATTCCATCCTCTGTGAGATTACCGCCTGCAGGATATCTCCGGCATGTATGTACTCTCTCACCTGCCCTACAGCCTCTTCAAACTCATCTTTTGATATATTGGATCTGCATTGCAGCTTCTGTGGGGAATGGAGAGACTGCTCTCTGTTAACCACAGATCCCTCAGCCGTTTCAGCCTCAGTGAGCGCTTCTCTGATTGCACTGATCCGGCGGACACTTTTCTCATACTCAATTCGGGGGTCACAATCCTCTGTGAGTAGCGGATTGCTGAAGATATAGAGTTTTTTTGCAGAATGATCAAAGACGAGATAATCACTGATCAACATGAACTCTGCAAGAGGAGTGTTGGATTCTCCCCTGCCTTTTATCTCCACATGAGGATAGAGAGAGGAAATAATATCATAGGAAAAATAACCTGCCATCCCCCCTGAGAATCGCGGAACTCTGAGAGACTGTTTTTGACTGACAAAATTAAACTTCTGCATGACGGACTTTATCTGATCCACAGCATTATCCCCGTCAGGCACCCCTGTGATCGGGAGATATCTTTCATCTCCTTTGCACTCCACCTCATCACCAATTGTCACCATCAGCCGGGGGGTAATCCCGACATAGGAGTACGTGGCAATCTTTTCACTCCCTTCAAGAGACTCAAGGAGAACTCCTTTCCCATGGCAGAGAACTGAGTATGCATCGGCAGGAGATATAGCAGGGAGAGGTGACTCAGCACAGACTGATATGATTAAGGGTTTTTTCTGACCCCGTGCAGATGTAAGGAACTCTTCATAACTCAGGCTGAGCCCTGCTATTCCCGTGGCTACTGCCTGTTCATTCGCTATTCCACCGGGCATCACCTTCCCTCCGCTTTTCTTTCTGCTACAATGCACAGCAATTCAGGATTTTTAATCCCGGTTGGCATCTTTACCAGAGACATATCTATTATGTTTCTATTGTACAGATATATACATTGTGGCACTGCAATTGGCATTAGTGTATATGATGCGCAAGCCAGGATATGACTATCTGTGATCTACCATGAAAATGAAACTCGCGTTTAGCATGAAAGTGTAAAGAATGTCACTTTCATTGTTTGTGCCTGTGATTCTTCAGAATATCATATGTGTTTTCATTAAACAGTGCCTGACACAACGTGAGTCATCCACGTTTTCTCCAAAAACACACATTTAAAAAAGTGTTAATATAGCGGACTGGACTTTGAGCCTGTCAAATCGGCTATATGAGTTGCAATTATTAATATGATCATGTTGATTTATGGAATAAATATAATAAGTTTGCCTACTCAGAAAGACCTGATTTGACATGCTCTGGGAAACACAAGTTTTGAGAAACAGTTCACCATGATACAATCAAAATTTCCAAAGTACAGAAAATCTACTATCAATCCGGAATTTGCCAATGGAGGAGAGATTTAAGACACACAAAATATAGGGAATACATCTGGCAATCAGGAATAAATCATCTGATGCTATCCGGACCGGGTATAAAAAAAGATTATTTGAAGATGTCAAAGATCTGGTCAGAGCCGGTAGCAGAGAGACGGTCACGCTCTGCAGGTTCTTCAACAAGTGCAAGAATTGGCAGATCCATGTTGACACCAGGTGTGAAGCCAAACATTTTCTCCATCTCAGTCTGAAGTGAGTGCATGAACAGTGCATTTGGGATATCCATTGCACAAAGTTCTTCGCACTGACCACAGTTGATACATGAA
>DAOVRB010000042.1 GCA_030628325.1 Methanomicrobiaceae archaeon
TAAAAGGGTCATATGAGGTGATCCACTGGACAGGTGCTCTCGGAGATGAGATTGAAGGAATTGTCAGGTATCCTCCCGGTTACACAGAAGGAAAACAGTATCCTCTTGTACTTGTGGTGCATGGCGGACCCACATATACCGACTTTGACAGCTGGAGAGATACCTGGGAGTTCCCGTATCACCTTATTACAGACACAGGTGCTGTGGCACTTTCGGTAAATTATCACGGCAGTATGAATTACGGGTTTGATTTTGCAGAGTCTATTGAGAACGGACATTATTATGACCTGCCCGTCCGGGATCTGATATCAGGAAAGGAGTATCTTGCAGAGAAGGGTATCATCAACCCTGAACAGACTGGTGCGACAGGATGGTCAAACGGGGCATTCCTCATTCTTGATCTGATTACGAAGGATACCTCTCTCAAAGCAGCGGTTGCAGGAGCCGGAAGTGCTGAAGATCAGGCACAGACTGCCAATACAAACGGAATCATTATGACAAAAATGTATTATGGCGATACCCCTTACCAGAATCCTGAGATGTACCTGGACATTTTACCGATATACAGGGCAAAAAATGTCAGAACACCGCTCCTGATGATGGGTGGAACCGGGGATAATGCAGTGGAGCCTTCAGCTGCACTGGTAACGTACCGGACCTATAAAGAGGAAAGTCAGGCACCAGTAAGGTTTTTGAGGTTCCCGGGAGAACCACATCATCCGGGGAAATATGTTCACCAGTTCAGAAAGGTTCAGGAGGAGCTTGACTGGCTGGAAAAACACCTGTTATCGTGCGTTGAATCTCCATGATATTGGACAGATGAAACCGGGTTAACCGTTCTTGGACTAAGATATGGTGGATGCATACGATAGGCAACGAGAGAATGACATTGTATGCTATTCATCCAAACAGAGGTTCAAAAGCTGTTGATGCTATGGGAATCATTCCAAACTACAACGGGATTTTGGTACATGACTTCTGGGCAACATACTTCATGTGTGGTTGCCAGCATTCTCTCTGTAATGCTCACATAATGAGGGAATTAGTAGGAATTGTTGATGGCTATAAAACAGGGATGGGCAAGGAAGATGAAAACGCTCTTTGAGGACGTTTATGATTACATCTTTGTTCAGAACAAACGAAATCCAGAGAGATTAACTGAATTTGAAAAGGTATATCAAATTATTTTAGATGAGGGATTTGAGGAAAATCCACCACCCCCTGATCATCTGACTTGCAAGAGAAGAGGGCGGAAAAAAAGGTCAAAACCACTTAACCTTCTGAGAAGATTGTGTAAGTATCGTGAAGATATTTTGAGATTTATGTACAACTCTGTCGTCCCATTTACGAATAATATGGCAGAACGGGACGTCAGAATGATGAAAGTGCAACAGAAGATCTCGGGGACCTTTAGATCGGTTGAGGGCGCAGAGATATTCTGCAGAATAAGAGGCTATATTTCGATAGTCAGGAAAAACGGGAAGTCAGTGTATGAGGCACTGAAAAAATTGGCCGAAGGTAATCCATTCACCGTTCAGTACCTCATGGCTGAATAGTTACTCGTTTTTTATTGAATTTGAGAGATTTTGGCGAAGTATTGTTAATTCAAATGGTTTTT
Source organism: Methanomicrobiaceae archaeon (assembly GCA_030628325.1). Classification (GTDB taxonomy): domain Archaea; phylum Halobacteriota; class Methanomicrobia; order Methanomicrobiales; family Methanomicrobiaceae; genus DAOVRB01. Next base: position 1,619 of record DAOVRB010000042.1, read on the forward strand.
CTTAGTAGGGGTGCGAAATCAGAAGTATCAACACTTGAGATATACTTTAAGTACGAAAAGTACAGTGTTATCTTTATTGCATTCATCAACTGCGGCGGTCGTTTTAGAATCCGAATTATCTGCTGCAAATGATGTGCTAATTATAGCGGATTTTGTTCTTTTAATGGGGATTTCATAATCTCTGATCCTGTTGAGTTCATCTGATATATTTTCTCCAGATATATGTGTCGGCAGAATTATATCTCCGTCAATCACTTTTTCGTATTCAACAATTTTGTATACCCATGGTGAAGCCGGGTTTCCGATTTCCACCAGGCTGTCATTCTGTAAATAGGCTTTGTATCCTTCAAAGAGATCTTTATCTGATCTGAGATAAGAGTTTACATAAAGTGGTTCGTCTATTATCTTCCGGGGAATGTTCTCCCCGAAATATTTGTCAACTGTGGCATTTATGACTGAATCTGAAGTATTGTTATCAAATATGATCTCAGGAACCCATAGCATTTTATCGAGCATTTCAGTCTCTTTTTGTGTCAGGGGATTTAATTCACTTTCATTTACGGTCTGATTACCTGATGGGGAGTTTTCAGTATTCTGATTATTGTTTTCAATACATCCGGAAATAACTCCAGATAAAAAAATCAAAATAAGCATTACAAACATTACTTTTTTCTTCATTTATTTCACCGATTGATAAGACAGTATGCTACTAAAAAATGGATATTGTTACTTGTTAATCAACTAATATATACTCAGTATGGGTTACACTGTCCCAATTTTCCCAATATGTACTTCCAACATTTATGGGCCCTGGGTCAAAAATATATAAATACTGTTCTCCTGATGTGTACTGGCCCCATCCGGCACATACTCTCTCATGAGCTGGTACAGATGATGTCAATGGATCACTCTTAGTCTGTATGTGTTCATATGCATTATTCCATGTAACCGAACCAGCATGATTACAGTATTGTACATCTCTGTTCAAACCTGTAGGAGAATCTTCATAATAATCAAGTTCACCATATGTTGTTGCTCCTTTGGGGTTTTGAGATGTCCCTGCATCCATTTCACCTGCAATATAGTCAAGCGTATGACTGGAACTAAACCATTCGGCAATCATCTTTCCTGAGGCTACACAACACCAGAACTGGTTCGGCTGTGCTACAAGATTGTTATTATTCCAGATTTTTCTGTAATTAAAAGTACTCCGGGCAGTAATATCAATGAGAGAGCTTTTGTCATTATAAAATTCAATGTTTTTCACATTTTCATCCCATTTCGAAAGCCTGTTTTGAATAGAATCACACTCAATATCATCATATACAGACCACATCCCCGCATCGCCTTTAAATGCAGGTTTTCTTTCAGGAATTATTGAATAGTCATGAGCATCCAGAATGATTCTTTTTATTTTTCCATCAGGATTTATGGTTTCAAACATTATGCCCGTTTTCGGATAACTGTAACAGACAACTTCTGGAGATGACAGTGCTGCAACTCCGTATTTTGCAATCAGAATATTTTTTGATTTTTCCTCTGCAAGTTCGTAGTCTGTGGCATCCGGGTGATCCTGCACCATAGTTACAGTACATCCTGATACTTTGCTTGCTGCGGCTCGTATAAAACCTACATTCTCGCCATCAATTTCCAGATTGAACTGATAATATAATTTCAGTCCATTGATATCATAGATAATCAGAGGAATCCTGTTGACCACTGCGTTTTGAAATTCTTCTTCTGGCAATGCACCTGAACTCAGAAAGTCGTCAAAAGTGGCATTTGCAATACAATATGCCATTTCTACCGGCACATAATTGTTTTCAATGGTTTTTTTGTTATCCAATACATTTCCTGCCGAAACTGCTGCTGTTGACACCAGCAGCAACATAAGAATTACAGACAATGCCCACATTCCTTTTTTCATTTTCATACTTTTCCCTCCGTTTTTCATGTCCCAGAAGGCAAAAAGGCGAAGCTTTCAAGTAATGTTAAGGCCAACACAGTCTTGCCTCCGGGCACGCGTGGGGTTCATCCGTTCTTGATCGATTCAGGTGGACCCCGTGCAACATCTTTTCGATGCCACACACCAGATTTTTGGCTTTGTTTTATTAATGATTTGTGTCCAAATCGTCCAACTGTTCACGCTCAGTTGGACGATTTGGACATAAAAACTAAATAGCGTCTTTTTTATACATATCTTTCTGGTTATTATACCGGAGTGATTAAATGTTGAAAAAAATGGGAATTGTTGCATTGTTATTGCTGTGTTGCGTATCTTTCACTTCTGCGGCGGTAAACGAAGAAAAGATAGATACAGATGTTATAGCGCATTTTGGAGAATATACCGTAACGACAGCGAAGGACTTTGGTGGAGATATCGTCATCCGGTACGTCTATGATACTATCACGCAGGGTGAGACAAACTGGCACACCAAAAATGTTAATACCGATATTACGGTGCTGCATGTGGATCTCAACTGGGGCGACCGGACCGACTCGCTGCGGCTGAAGATATACTCCCCGGACTGGCAGTATCTGGGCACGTACTTTGATGATGCCGACAGAACGATCAATGGGAGAATCAGTATCGATATAGAAAATCCAAACGGCATAGCTAAAGGGACATGGCATTATGAAGTCTATGGGTACGAGGTGGAAGGAACTGAAGATTATTATATCTGACCCTCTTAACTGATCATCCATGCGAAGGATAGTACCCCTTCTCCTTCTTCTCTCTCTTCTTCTGCTGCTTGTGAGCACCGGAGTGCAGGCTGCAACAGGAGGGTATACAGTAAAACCTCACGTTCACAATCAGGATCTTATCGATAAGGGGCTCATCGATTCAAGCGGTGCGGATGCAACCATCACATTCCGGGAACTTCCCCTGTGGATTCAGATCTTCTATATCTCGGGAATTCTGGTCACCATTTTTGGCATGTTCAAGGGAATTCCCCTGGTGTTGGGCAGGATTAAAGACCTCTTTGGTAATCAAAACCGGAAAACCATCTTTGAGTATGTCTCGGAAAACCCCGGATGCACCATAGCAGAGGCATCGGAAAACCTGAGGATAAACAGGGGATCTGTGAAATACCATATTATGAAACTCAATGCCGAAAGCAAAATCACAACGGTCAAAACAGGAAAATTCACACGGTTGTTTAAGAACTCCGGGGTTTTTGATAAAGATGAGAAAGTGATCGCATCATATCTAAGAAATAAAACCAGCAGGATGCTCCTCCTAAGTATTCTGGAAAATCCGGGAATCACGAATCAGGACCTCGCAGAGATTTTCAATCTGGACAAGAGCACCATACATTGGTACCTCAATAAATTTCAAAATTCTAATACCATCCTGTACGTTACAGAAGGAAAATTTAAGAAATGTTTTGTGAATCCGGCCTTGGAACGGGATCTGCTGAAGTTCATGCCTTTGTAACCGTTGGTCTCCTGAACTTCACAAACGAACGTGACAATTCTCTGGAAGTTTAGAAACACCCTCACTTAGGTCAATAGGTGAATCATTTATTTGAATTCTGTAGAACTTCCTGTTTTCCGGTGGCAGTCTAATCTCTGGGGATTGTGATCCTGATGATAATAAAGGCAGAGCTACCGGGAACAATGCCAGAGAGAGTATTGATAAATCCATATCAGCCTGCCACCCCCCAGCGATTGCCTCTTTTCAGACAAGCAATGTGTGTTCATCCGTTCCGGTTTACTCCTGCCTTCGTGAACAGATGGCGATTGTCACGATGCCGGTTACAGCTACAATTAGTATAAAAATTGGGTCACCACCGGCTGTTGCAGGATTCTCCAGAGGGATTACGTATACCTCTTCTCCATCACTTACAGCCACTCTCTTACCATCAGGTGACCACTGCACCGTAATCAAATTCAGATATCCCAGAGCAAGTCCGACAGGACTGGAACCGTTGCTGTTCATAATAAACAGGGATGAAGGGGCTCTGGACTGTGAGAGAAATGCAATTCCATCGCCGTCAGGAGAAAAAACCGGCGAGAAATCTATGTTGCCGGATGTCAGCCCCTGTTTACGGTCTCCGTCGGCGTTCATGGTCCATAGAGCAGATGAAAATTGTGTTGAATTTGTGGCTAAAGTGATTACATCATATGTTATACCGCTTCCATCCGGGGACCAGTCAAACGTGCCGACATTCTCTCCGGTGGATGTGAGGCGTCTCTTCTCTGAACCATCATCCTGCATGATCCGGATTTCATTTCCTTCTGGCCAGAAGAAGAGGTATGCGATTTCATCACTTGAGGGTCGCCATGCAGGTTGTCTGGCGTTACCCGATGTTGTAAGTCTCTGTTTTCCGCCGCCGTCGGAGTTCATCACCCAGATGTCAGCCTCTCTGTGTATTTTTGAGAAATTAACGTTTTTTAATTCATTTCCCTGTTCATTTGTTGTATCCCGGATATCTTCGTTCTCATACCAGCAGGAGGTGTATGCGATCTGATCACCCAGGGAGCTCCATACGGCTCCGTATCCCGCCGGACCGTGCAGCCAGGGAACAATGTGTACTCCGTGTGTCAACTGGTTTTTCGTGCTTCCATCCGGGTTCATCGACCACAGGTCGTACGAACCGGATCTATCAGAGATAAAGAGGAGTTTTTGCCCATCAGGGGACCACGGATTCGAGAAGAAAAAATCTGCAGAGGTGTTGGATGTCAGCTGTTTTTTCTCCAACCCGTCCGCATCCATCACGTGGATGTTGGTATTTCCTGAATCGGCATCAAACGACAGAAACACAATCCGGTCTCCGTCTGGAGACCAGAAAGGATTTGATTCTTTTTCCAGGCTGCAGGTCAGCGGTTGAATCTCCGCCTCCACTATACCAGCGAACAAAGAAAGAATGATGACAGAAATAAAAAGATAGGATCGGATTTGCATTTATTCACCTCAAAAAATATGATTTAGATGGATATTCCACAGGAACATATCGCTTCGTCTGTTAATATAGGAGTTGATGACATACAATAGCATTTTGCCTCCGTTTTCACTTCTACAGTAAATGATGTTGCTATGGATGTCACTCCAACATTAACAGTAGTAGAGGCAACAGCTGTATTATTATACGTATATATATGTTGGGTGTGACTACTGTTCCAGCTAACCTTGACGCTAACCTTTAAATCACATCCAAACCCGGCTCCGGGGCAATCATCCCGGTGAAACAAGAAACATCCGCTTGCGGCCCATTCTACTGAAACATAACGTGTCCCATCCGCTCTTTCGTATAATACGGCTGATTTAATCTGTGCTGAGGCATTGTTCTGGAAATTTTGAACAGGACCGCATGAACCAAGTGGCGTATCTGTCATTTTACCAACTCCGGTTTATATTCTTAGATGTCATTATCCTCTTATCCTGTGCGGCATTGGGATCAAATTGATGCCACATTCCGGGATTCCTTGACGGCACCATCACCGTACTCACCAGAAGCAACGCCATGAGCACGGAAAGTGCTCGCATTCCTTTTTTCAGTTTCATACTTTTTCCTCCGTTTTTTTGATTAAAGCCGGCATGCAAACCTTAATCTGCGATAGTGCTGATCAGTTAGATACCAGTTTTATCAGTCGGCAGACAATCAGGGAAAGGAAGGAAACAGGATTTGGTCGAATTAATTCCTTCTTCTTCCCTAAATATTTCACCGGATTACTTCTTTTAAAAAGGGTTTAATCAGAGGATTATGCCTTAGACTGCCCCCGTTTAAAGA
>DAOVRB010000121.1 GCA_030628325.1 Methanomicrobiaceae archaeon
CTGAAACTGGACCGTGGCATCCATGACGAACTGGAGAATCTGTCAATGCAACTGGGGGTATCATGGCCACGATGGTTGTAATGATAAATACAGGGAGATATTTACACATTTCAAGACAACCAGCCCAAAATATTTTTGAAGGAAACGCATCACAAAATATTGCTGCACTCATTGACAAATTAGATGAGAATCTGCCGGGAATATCCAGTTTCACATGATATTCAGCAGATTAAAACAAGAACACAATAAAAAACCAGTTTATTCAGACATCCACAATCACATGCCCGTTCTTATCCCCTCTCCCAATCCCCTCATAAACAAAACCCTCACGAATATACTCATCCGGATCAACAACATTCCGCCCATCAACAATCACAGGATGAACACCGCCACATCTTGCTTTCATCTCCCCCGCATCCAGCTGATAATAATCCTTATGCCCGGCAAAGATCACAACACAATCAGCACCATTCACAACCTCACTAATATCCTGCGAAACAGAAACACCAGGATAGTGTAAGACATGCGGATCATGTACTGCAACCTCCATTCCCGCTTTCAGACATAAGTCCCGGTAGACTTCAGACGGTGTATTCCTCGCATCATCAGAGTTATTGATAAACGCCCAACCCAGAATAGCAACTTTTGCACCCTCAGGCTTCTTCCCGGCCCGCTTCAGGCCATTAATTGTAAGATTCAGCATATGCTCAGGCATGAAGTCGTTGATGTGACGGGCAAGGACATACAGCGACTCCCGCCCTTCAGGGAAATCAAGCGGTTCATGCCTTCTCTCTTCATTGTTACTCACTTCATCCCTTTTCTCCTGCCCAACAACCAAAAGACCCCTCTCCAGATGATACGTATCCTTAGTCAGGCAATGCCCGCCGACACCCGCACCGGGCCAGAGAATTGCACGCGTAATACCCTCACCCTTTAATGAATCAACACCGGCACGGACGTCATACACATTAATCCCCATCGCTTCACAGTACAGAGCCAGCTGATTGACTGCAGCGATCTGTAAATCCCGAAATGTATTCTCAGCAGTCTTTGTAACCTCAGCTGCCGTGGCAGACATCGGGATGATTTTTCCTTTTGTAAGAACAGGGCTGTAGAGTTCAGTTGCACGCCTGGTGCTTGCATCATCAATGCCACCAACAATCCTGTCATGCTCCTGAATATTCTTAATCAGACGGCCGACCATCACACGCTCAGGAGCATGTGCAAGCGCAAAGTCCTCTCCTGCAACAAGACCGGATTCCTCCTCCAGAATATCCTTTGCCATCCCCTCTGTTGTACCCGGGGTGACTGTTGACTCTAAAACAACCAGTGTTGCCGGTGTCAGATATCTCCCGGCCTGCCTGATACCCTCGATAAGTGCCCTGAAATCAGGTACCAGATCTTTTGGATCTTCAAACGGTGTCTGAATGGCAATTGCAACAGCGTCACATTCTGAAATCTTTGAAAAATCAGCAGTGCATTCAAACTTTCCCTCATTCACCACTCTTTCGATTAACTCCTGAAGTCCGGGTTCCTCGCCTTTGAGCGGGCACTCCCCGGAGTTTAACATCTCAATCTTATATCCGGATGTCTGAGAGTTGCGCTGAAAACCATATACTTTCTCAAAATGAGGCACATCTGCAAGCAGAGCTGCGGCAGGGATGCCAACATATCCCATACCGATCACACCAATTTTTCTGATTGCGCCTCTGCCTTCAATCAGTTTCTCTAATTTCTCTGATTTCTCAAACTCCTGTAATGTCTTTGATTTCTGTAATGTCTCTATATTGCTGTTCATCAGGAACAACCTCTGGTGATCTCTTCACATATTTTCAGGTTATTAACAGCCTGCTCAGGAGTTATAGGGAATTCTTTTCCGCTCCCTGCACACTTTAAAAAGGTAGCAAGTTCTGTCTTTAATGGTTCAAGTTTTCCAACCATCACTTTTTCGATGATATTCTCCTGGACGTAACGTTCATCTTCAACCTTATACTGCCCTGGTTTCCTGTAGATGTACAGTTCCTGAGACATGAAATCCCCTACAACCGTGAAATCCTCCTCTTCAATATGTACAGAGCGAATCTTTTTGGATGACTTCCTGCTTGCAGAGAGGTACACAGGTGTTCCTGAAAAATCAAATAATGCACTGCAGACTTCCTGATTCCCTATACTTGTCAGGGAATATCCATCAGAAAACAGACAGTTTGTAACAATATCAATATCATGGATCATCAGATCCTCTACAACAGAACTGCCTGACACCCTCCCTGACGCCGGGTTGTGCCTTTTAAACTCAACATACAGGGGATCCTTTACAATCTTTGTTATCTCAGATACGATCGGATTAAACCGCTCAATATGCCCTACACCCACTGTCAGACCATCGGGCACCATCTCTGCCAGCCTCGCTCCATCTGCAGAGTTGAGACATATCGGTTTTTCAATGAGGAGATTTACTCCTCTGCCAATAATCTCCTCTGCAACTTTATAGTGAAACGGGGTAGGCACACAACAGTTAACTGCCTCAACCTGATTTAACAGTTCATCCATTGATTCAGCAACAAGTGCATCATTCTTCTTTGCAACTCTCTTTGCAGCCTCAGTGTCAAGGTCAAAGATTACCAGATCCCCTACACCCCTCATCTCAGAATAGACACGGGCATGATTCTGCCCCATAACACCTACGCCAATAACTCCAACATCCATCAAAATCAAATCCTGTTAAATCCTGTTAATTGTTTCACAAATATACTGGCAATCATCAATAGTAACACCGGGATGCACGGGCAGACTAAGTACAGACTCCGAGAGTTTCTCTGCTACAGGACAGGAAATTTTATTATCAGAATACAGTGGCTGCCTGTGTACAGGCATCGGATAGTGAACCGCACACCCAATCCCGTTATCCTGTAAATATCTCATAAATTCTTCACGACTCATCGGGAAATCTTCTGTTAACTTCACAACATACTGGTGGTACACATGAGTTGATCCTTCCCTGCAGACAGGCGTTTTCAGGCCATCTGCACTCAGATTTGCAGATAAATATCCTGCATTGAGAATACGCCTTTCATTCATCCATCCCAGTCTGGATAACTGCACTTTTCCTATTGCCGCATCGATATTGCTCATCCTCAGATTAAATCCGAGTTCTGTATGCAGGTATTTATCACTCTGACCATGATTAATTATGCGCCGGACACGGGCAATTCTCTCAGGATCATTTCCCGTAATCATCCCTCCCTCACCTGTGGTCATATTCTTTGTAGGGTAGAATGAGAAACATCCGAAAAGACCAGACTGCCCGACCTTTCTGCCATCGTACATTGCGCCATGCGCCTGTGCACAATCCTCAATCAGAGTCAGATTGTGATCATCACAGATCTCCTGCACAGGCGTTAGATCAAATGGCTGCCCAAAGAGATGCACCCCGATTACTGCCTTTGTTCTGGAATTTATATGCGTAAGTATCGATTCAGGATCAATTGTAAAAGTATCCGGATCAACATCGACCATTACCGGTCGCCCGCCGCACATACTGACTGATGTGGCAGTTGCAATGAACGTAAATGCGGGAACAATCACTTCGTCACCTGCACCAATATCATCTGCAAGCAGTGCCGCGTGGAGTGCTGCCGTGCCTGAGTTTAACCCCACTGCATATGAGCACTCACAAAAAGATGCAAAGAGATCTTCAAATTCAGTTACAACCGCACCGCTTGCAATCATACCTGAACGCATCACCTCTGCAACAGCCTCTATTTCTTCTTCACCAATGCAGGGTTTTGCAATTGGAATCATTGCCGGGCACCCTCAGGCAGTTCTCTAAAACGTGCAGGTGCGCCAACTGCAAGCGTCTCTGGCGGAACATCTTTTGTTACAACCGCACCCGCAGCAACAAGAGAATTCTCACCAATCGTAACTCCCGGAAGGATGGTCGCATTTGCTCCTATGGATGCACCTTTTTTAATGACAGGCCCGGCGAGACTCTCACCACCGTGAGGCGGGTAACGGTCGTTTGTTAACACAGCATTCGGCCCGATAAAGACCCCATCCTCAATGACAACCCCTGTAGGGATATATACCAGACTCTGCAGGTTTATGTCATTACCAATTTTAACATTCCCTTCAATTATTGCTGATGTGCCTATTGAGACACGATCCCCGATTTCAGTATTTTCCCGGATCATCACATTATGGCCGGAAGAAAAGTGATTCCCAATTGTAACATCACAGTATATTATTGTACCGGGCCTGATAACTGCATTATCACCAATGCAGACACCGGGAAATTTATCTTCACCCATCCGGTCCCTTGATGGAAATCCCAGTATTACCCCATCAAATATCTGAGAATTCTTTCCGGTCCGGTTGATACCACATTTTACCATTATATCAAATCCCTGATGAATCTGTTGTTATAATATATCACACATAAGAGGTAAAATTGTTTTTCTCCCGGATTTCAGATAAAAGTGGCGAGTGCCACTTTCATTAAACAGCACCAAAAACCTTTGCTTCATGCACGTTTCTCTCAATTTAGAGCATAGAGCAGTAAACACTTCTGTTATGAAAAGATTTAACCGGATACTGACAATCAGGCAGAATAAGGAATATTACCAGGAAAACAAACTGAAATCACTAAGAACGAAAACCAAACTTCCAGGAATGTTTAGTTTTCTCCTTACAGTGCCAAACGTTTGGCACTATAAAAACGAAAACTGTTATTTCTCAATACTCTTAATCGCCTTCCTTGCTTTCTCCGCTACTGTTCTATTCCCTTCAAGTTCAGCCACATCCCTCACCGCCTCAAGCACATGTACCGACTCCTCAAGAAAACTCAGTATATCAGCGGGAAAAAGCTCTATACCATACTCGTCAAGAAGGAAATCAGCAATCTGCCTGTGATCAAACCCACTTTCACGCAGTTCAATAATCAGGAGTGCAAACTTCCTCTCAGGGCAC
>DAOVRB010000039.1 GCA_030628325.1 Methanomicrobiaceae archaeon
GGTTTTGCTCCAAGATATACTGCTGAATTTGATGTTGATACAAAGGTTATAGGAGATGTTATTACTTCATCTCCTTTTTCAACCCCTGCTGCAAACATGGCACCATGAAGAGCAGAAGTACCTGAATTGAAAGCAACTGCATATTTCACTCCAACATATTCTGCAACTACTTTTTCAAATTTATCAACTACCGGACCCTGGGTTAGCCAGTCACCTTTTAAAACATCAACAACAGCATTGATATCCGATTCATCTATCCACTGCCGCCCGTATGAAATATTTATCATAGACAATAATGCTCCGGATTCACATTATTTTTTGAAGTTCACCAATCGTCAGCCAGTGTTCGTTGAGGTCACTTGAATAGCAGAATCCTTCTGGCAGAGGTTTCCCATCTGAAGTGTTATTTTTATCCCAGAATTTCATTTCAGGTTCAATAATATAATTTTCACCCATATCAACAGTATGAAGTGCCTCATCCGGTGTGATAAGAACTTCATGAAGCTTTTCCCCGGGCCTTATGCCGGTAATATTTATCTCTGCCTCGGGTGCTATTGCCCGTGCCAGATCAGTAATTTTCATACTGGGTATTTTGGGTATATAAGTTTCGCCACCTTTCATCTCTTCAATACACTTAATAACAAGATGAACCCCTTCTTCAAGTGTAATCCAGAACCTTGTCATTCGTTCATCTGTAATTGTTAGAACCCCTGACTTTTTCTGTTCCTGAAAGAGGGGAATAACACTCCCACGACTTCCTATGACATTTCCATAGCGTACACAGGAAAATTTAGTTTCCCCAAAACCGGTATATGAATTGCCCTGAATAAACAACTTCTCTGCAACCATTTTGGTTGCTCCATACAGATTCACCGGATAAACTGCTTTATCTGTGCTTAATGCAACAACTTTTTTGACATTATTGTCGATTGCTGCATTGATAACATTCTTTGCACCATCAATATTTGTTTTAACTGCTTCAATAGGATTATATTCACAGGCAGGAACCTGTTTTAGGGCTGCAGCATGAACAACAATATCCACTCCTTTCATGGCCCTGTACAGGCGTTCTTTGTCTCTTACGTCACCAATTAAAAAGCGCAGTCGTTCATCCTGGAAGGTTTTCTGCATCTCCCACTGAAGAAATTCTCCTCTTGAATAAATACGCACGCTACGTGGATTATATTCATCCAGAATCATGCGGGTGAATTTTTTCCCGAAAGAACCTGTGCCACCTATTATAAGGAGTGTTTTATTATCTATCGGAGATTTATTTGTTTTCTGATCTTGCTGTTTCATAATTTTCTCTCATTTATTAATAAATATAATCTAGACATTAACTTAATATTTGTTGGTATTAATTTAATTAGGTACTTCCCTTTTATCCTTAATTGGGCAATTATAAAATAATATCACCCCTACCCATATTTAAAAATACTGTGACTGTTCTTATCCCCTCTTCCAATACCTTTGTACACAAACCCGCCTTTAATCCACAAATCAGGGTCAATTACATTCCTGCCATCTACAATAACTACATATTTGCCAGATTCCTTATTGGACTGCTTGTTAGATAAAACACTCATTTTTTTCCTGAGATCTTCAGGGTTTAACTTGAAGTACTCATTATGTCCGGTAAGAATAGCAATAACATCTGCTCCACTTATAACCCCATCAAGATCCTTTGATATAGAAACTCCGGGATAGTTCAGAACATGAGGATCGTGCACTTTTACTTCAGCTCCCGCTTTCAGGCAGAGATTGTAATAAACTTCAGACGGGGTGTCCCTGGCGTCATCTGAGTTGTTAAGAAACGCCCAGCCAAGCAGGGCGATCTTTGCACCTTTGATATCCTTTCCGACACGGGCAAGGCCATCCTTTGTAAGCGTGAGCATATGCTCCGGCATGAAGTCATTGATATGGCGGGCAAGCACATACAGGGAATCTCTGCCTTCAGGGTAATCAAGTGGTTCTGCTGCAACAACAGAAACACCACGTTCCAGATGATATGTATCCTTGGTAAGGCAATGCCCGCCAACACCGGCACCGGGCCAGAGCATTGCCCTTGTAATCCCCTCACCTTTTAGCGAGTCAACACCTGTCCGGACGTCATAGAAATTGATTCCCATTGCCTCACAGTAGAGGGCAAGCTGATTGGCTGCAGCAATCTGAAGATCCCTGAAGGTGTTCTCAGCAGTCTTTGTAACCTCAGCCGCTGTTGCTGACATCGGGATGATCTTTCCTTTTGTAAGAACAGGGCTGTAGAGTTCAACTGCACGCTTTGTGCTTGGTGAATCAACCCCGCTGATGTCGTTGATGTCGTTGGGAGCACCAATACCGTCAATACCACCAACAATCCTGTCGTGTTCCCTGATATTCTGAAGGAGGCGACCCACCATTACCCTTTCCGGTGCATGAGCAAGGGCGAAATCCTCACCGGCTACAAGGCCAGACTCTTCCTCAAGAATGTCCTTTGCCATACCCACAGTAGTGCCTGGTGTAATCGTTGACTCTAGGACAACGAGGGTGCCGGGGGTCAGGTACCTTCCAACATTCCGTATTCCTTCAATCAGGGGAGTGAAGTTCGGGATGAGATCTTTTGGGTTTTCAAACGGTGTCTGGATGGCAAGGGTAACCGCGTCACACTCTGCAATCTTTGAGAAGTCTGATGTGCATTCAAACTTCCTTCTACTGCCGGCATTTTCCCTGCCGTCATTTCCGGTAACATTCCCGGTAACTTTACTGATAAGCTCCTCAAGGCCGGGCTCTTTGCCTTTAAGGGGACTTTCACCTGAGTTGAGCATCCCAATCTTGTAGCCTGAACTTTTGGAATCACGCTGGAACCCGTATACATAATCAAACTCAGGTGCATCGGCAAAAAGAACTGCCGCCGGGATGCCGACATAGCCCATGCCAATTACGCCGATTTTTTTAATCGGACCGCGTTTGTCAATTAACTGCTGAAGTTTGTTGTTATTGCTCATTTATTGGAACCTTCTTTTTTTGGATTTGGTGGAGATTACCCTAAGTGATTAACCGGATGATTGTTAAGATTACTAAGATTATTTGGTGTATCATTTTTTATTAAATCTCTTCTCCTGTGAATTCACAGAGATTTTTTTGCCGGAACTATAATTTGTAATTTATAGTGACTGCTTTGTGATGGACTCACAAATTTTCACATTTTTCATTGCCTGTTCCGGCGTCACAGGGAAAGGCTCTCCTGTTTTTACACAGTCAATGAAAGTATTCAGTTCAGTCTTCAGAGGCTCAACCTTTCCTACCATTACCTTCTCTATGATGTTCTCCTGAACATACCGTTGTTCTTCAACATGATAGTGTTCCGGCTTTCTGTATACATAGACTTCCTGGGACATAAAGTCGCCCTGAATTGTGAATTCCTCTTCCTCTATATGGATCATGCGTATCTTTTTGGAGGACTTTCTGCTTGCTGAAAGGTAGACCGGAGTTTTTTCGAACTGGAATAAAGCCCCGCAGACATCAAAAGTGCATAAAGACTCCATTTTATATTCGCATCCGTTCTCAAAGAGAGAGTGAAATACGATATCAATGTCATGAATCATCAGGTCTTCAACAACAGAACTCCCGGTAACCCGTGCTGATGCAGGGTTGTGGCGTTTTATCTCAACATAGAGGGGATCTTTAATGATCTCTTTTATCTCACTGATTATCGGGTTGAAGCGTTCGATATGCCCCACACCCACAGTGAGATCCTCAGGAATCATCTGAATAAGCTCTTCTGCCTCGGCAGAGGTGAGACAGATTGGCTTTTCAATAAGCACGTTAACACCTGCACGAATTACCTCCTTTGCTGTAGAACAGTGGTACGGAGTAGGCACACACAGGCTCACTGCATCAACCGACTTTAACAGTTCATCCATTGAACCGGCACATTCTGCACTGTTTTTGTCTGCAATATTCTTTGCCGCGGCCTCATTAAGGTCATAGACCCAGACAGAATCAACCGCTTTTAATTCTGAGTAGACACGGGCATGGTTCTGCCCCATGATACCTACACCGATTACTCCGACATCCATAAAAAATCAAATCCTGTTAATTGTTTCACAAATATATTCGCATTCTGAAATTCCCACTCCCGGATGAACCGGAAGACTCAGAACCTTCTTTGAAAGATCTTCAGAAACCGGACAGTCTGCCTTATTAAAGTCCGACTTATAGAGGGGCTGCATGTGAACAGGCATCGGGTAGTGCACAGCAGAACCGATTCCTTTCTCACGAAGGAAATTCATGAATGATTCTCTGTCCATTTTAAATTCATCCCCTAATTCCACAACGTACTGGTGGTATACATGAACCGAGTCATCCCTGCAGAAAGGTGTGGAAATACCCGTGCAGTTCAGATTATCATTGTAAAAGGCTGCATTTTCCTGCCTCTTTTTATTAAACCCGTCAAGTCTGGAGAGTTGAACCCTGCCTATAGCCGCATTCAGGTTGCTCATCCGAAGGTTGAACCCGAGTTCGGTATGGAGGTATTTTTCACTCTGCCCGTGGTTGATTACTCTCCTGACTTTTTCTGCAAGTCTGAGATCATCGGTCGTTACCATGCCGCCCTCACCGGTCGTCATGTTCTTGGTCGGATAAAATGAGAAACAGCCGGCATCGCCAAAGCCTCCCACTTTTTTGCCTTTGTATACTGCACCGTGGGCCTGTGCACAGTCTTCAATCAGAAAAAGACCATTATCTTCACAGATATCTTTCACAGGTGCAATATCAAAAGGCTGTCCAAAGAGATGCACACCAATTACAGCCTTTGTTTTAGATGAGATATGTTTTGCCACTTCATCTGGGTTTATGGTATAGGTTTTCGGGTCAACGTCAACCATAACAGGCCTGGCACCGCACATGCTCACCGCAGTTGCTGTGGCAATAAAAGTGAATGTGGGGACAATCACTTCATCCCCGTCACCAATACCAAGTGCAAGAAGTGCAGCGTGTAACGCGGCTGTGCCTGAATTAATGCCGACTGCTTCTTTTGTTCCGCAAAATTCTGCAAATTCATTCTCAAACTGCGTAACAACAGCACCCTGTGCAAGCATGCCCGAATGCATTACTTCATTTACTGCAGCAATCTCTTCATCACCGATAGTTGGTTTTCCTACAGGAATCATTGTTTTGCACCCTCAGGTAAATCCTTACACCTTGCAGGAGTTCCAATTGCAAGCTTTCCTGCAGGAACATCCTTTGTGACAACGGAACCTGCAGCAACAAGGGCTCCCTCACCTATAACAACACCGGGAAGAAGGGTTGCATTTGCACCGACTGATGCATTCTTTTTAATGACCGGCCCTTTCAGATTGTCGCCGCCATGGGGCGGGTATGGATCATTTGTTAAAACTGCATTCGGCCCTATAAACACACCGTCTTCGATAATAACTCCGGTCGGGATATATACAAGGCTCTGGAGTGAGACATCACTGCCTATTGTGCAGTTTCCTTCGATAATTGTCCCGGTTCCAACAGAGACATGGTCCCCGATGATTGTTTTTTCCCGAATCATCACATTATGGCCTGAAGAGAAGTTGTTACCGATTGTAACATCGCAGTAAATTATTGTTCCCGGGCGGATCACTGCATCTTCTCCGACAATAGTCCCGGTAAAATTAGTTTTATCCAGGCAGTCCCGTGAAGGAAAACCCAGTGTTACACCATCAAAAATTGTTGAACCTCTTCCGATCTCGTTTTTTCCATATTGTAACATTAATAAATCCCCGGAATCTTTTATAATTTCTCAGATAGAACTTTTCAGGAACAGACCAGAATATAATCACTCCAATAGCAGATTTGTATTATATTATTATTTTTTGAGGGATTAAGATATATATGATTGGAATTGTATTCCACATTTTTTTGTTTGAATAAATAAGTAACTTTCGAAAATTCATATGAAAGTCAGGTCCGGCAGAACAGACTCTCTCCTCCCCGGATGATGAGGGGGAGATATCTGATAATAGGAGAGCAGGACATCCTAAGATGACAATGGTGCCCGAAGAGACGCTAAGGCTTAATGACATTGACAATGTGCAGGAGATCACCCGGGACCCTCCTGGACGCCGGGATTGCGGTGTGCATCAACCAGACGATGGAGCTGAACCGGTCAGTGGTGAACACATCGAAATATTAAACTAAATTGGGGAAAAATTAACCAAGCGTTGACATTTTCCAGCGCCAAACGAATTTTCGAAGAATCTATGAGGGCAACCTCGCGAGAGAGGATGATGAAATTTCATTGCTATAATATGCTGACTACAATAGTGAAATAAGCTGAGATAAATTGTAAGGATTGTGAAATAGTCACTGTTTAGAATTGTAATAGTTTGATATTATTGCAGGAACCTCCTCAATCAGACCAGGATAATTATCAAATGATTGGGTTTTTAACTTATATTTATCCGATTGAAGAACAGATTTAATTGAATCTTCCGAAAAATTTTCAACCAGTTTAAAATCTACAAAATTTTTTAGATAAATATTCAAAACGCAGTTCTTAATATAATGAATCTTAGTACCTTCATGAATTAAATAGATACACAAGACATTATAATATATAATTTTGGAAAATGCTTCCTGCAAACCTTGATTTTTGGTCTTCATTGAGATTTCGTAGAAACCTTCTCCTAAACGGATCAAAGCTTTGGATTTTTTATTTTCTATCCACTTATCTTCGTCAGATGGTATTGATGATTTCAACAAATCAAACAACCCTTCTATAACTCTCACAATTGCCTTCTCAATCCCGTTTTCTGCTGCAGAGCGGCCAACGTCTTTTAGATTCCAGATGATCCGAACAAACGATAATTTATTTTGTTTTTCCTGAACATGATCTTCCGTGTACCACATTTCACTATTTTTATCCAATGTTAATTTCGCTAAATATTTTATGGCCACTATAGATTCAATTGTACCCCTCTCCAATCTTTTTTCGGCTAATTTTTGCCCGATTTCCCTTATTGAGCTACATATATGAGTCATTGATTTCGCTAACTTTCGCTTACACTCTTTGCAATACCTTTCGTTTATTTCGAAAATATTTTCACCAAAATTTTTCAAACACTGAATATATTCTATTGCAGCTCTTTCCAGATCGTTGTTTGATGTGGAAACACCTGCATCTTTAATTGACCATATATAGTGATTGATAAGATTGATGGGTAGATGATTAATGGGTAGGTAATTGATGGGTAGATGATTGGAGCCTGTCCATCCAGTGCTGATCTGGCAGGACAATAAGTATGACCAACAGGATCATCCCTATTATACTCATCCAATAACACTCAAAAACGCGCAATATAACGGTCTATCTGACCTATATCATCACAACAATATAGAACAGAAAGAGAAAATCAGACAAAAAGCTAAAGCTATCGCTCTATCGAACGGCCGGTTTTCACTGATCCCATATCAAATATAATTGCAGAACACGTTCACATTCTCAATTTTAAGCTGAGCATGGGCTAAGATAAGAATTTGATATGAAATGAAACTTGCATAGGTGTACATTTTTTTACTGGTGTGCAGAAGAC
>DAOVRB010000104.1 GCA_030628325.1 Methanomicrobiaceae archaeon
GTTGTTGTTCTGAATGGCAACTGTTCTGAATATACACCGGTGCGTCGCGGGAGTTCTCCCTGAGATTATGGGAGTGTATCAAAAGGACTTACGCAGAATAAAAATCCAGCTACAGGATACATTCAGTCTTTTCCATTGACGGAGACAAACAGTTCATTATCACGACTGTTAAATATTTTCTCTGCCAGTTTTTTCAGATTACTCTCATAATTTTCATCACGCGGAGGTTTTTCATATGCCAGGGGGCGGATAACAATCCTTTCTGTTCCACAGGTAAATTCGCATCTGACATCAGAGTCGTCAATAATTTCAATGTTTGCCTTGCCTAACGTGCATCCGCTTCCCAGTTGCACACCGTCTGCCAGGCACATTTCAGGGGTGTTTTTCGGATAATACACAGTTGCTTTCAGTTTTAAAGGGTTGCCTCCAAGGTTTTTTAATGCATATCTCCCGATGCGGTACCCGAGGATGAGGATGGGGCCGATATGTCCGTGAAATGCTGCAAGTTCGTCAACTGAATACTCCTTTGGAACCTGTGAATACGTGCAGGCTGAATGTACCATCTCATAACTCCGTTAAACCTAATGGTTCTCTGTCAGTCTGATAAATTCATCTCTTCTTTCTTTGTGTAGTGCACTTCGGCAAAATGGTCAGGGTGGTACCTGAGTTTTGCCTCTCTGAGTCCTTCAATACCTAAATCAGACTCGCGATTGATATAGAGATATTTGTCCATGAGCATGAGTGCGGTTTCCTGATTTACAACCTTGTAATTTCCCTCACAACCAGGCAACCCTTTCTCAAAATGTATCACTACTGTATCAGGATTCAGGATCTCAAAGATCGCAATTGACGAAATTTTATCATCAACCCTTATTATTATGCCTTTTAAGTCCAGTTCAAAGAAATGTGATATTGCAAAGAGGGTAGCTTTCTTCTCCTCTGCCATGACAGGATTCTCATCACAGTGTTTCCATTCACACCATTTTTCTATAAATTCAGAGACAGAACTGATATTTTCAGGTGAGATAAATTCTGTTGTGTACTCACAGTTCTTCTTAAATTTGTTTATCTGCTTACGGATATTGAGATATTTTCTGCCTTTCAGGTTGGCGAGTTCTTCTATCTGGTATACATAATCAAAAAAATTCCTGTCCTGGTGCAGGATGATAAATGGGTACTGCTCTTCTATCTGTCTCTGAATCTCTTTATCAAATACAAAATATGGAGTTTTTCCTCCTTTTTCAGTTGCAAGGGTCAGCAGGTCTTTGAGCAGTTTTGGATTTGTGGGTCCGATAGGGCCCCGAAATGACGTCTCTCCATCTATTGTGCTGGAAATCACCATGGAATCCTCTGTCATTGCATATCTGTAATCTGCATAATGGTTCCAGCAGACCATATTCGTAAATGAATTGTCGCTATGGATCTGGGGATATTGCCTGAAATGTGTATCAAATAGTTCCTTGTCTTCCAGCGTAACCGGCTGGAAATCATCAAAATTCAGCATATAAATTATTCCTGTTTTTTGTAAAGCATAGGGATATGCCCTTTCATTCTGTGAAAACCTGATGGGAGATAAAATTCTTCGGTCTCTGGTTGGGCGATCAGCCCAATCCATGAAATTCCTGCAGAAGTACACTCAGAGATCAGGGTGTTTAGTATCTGTCTTCCAATTCCCCTGCCTCTAAATGCCTGGTGTACCACAAGATCCTGTATATATGCGTCCGAAACACCATCAGATATCACACGGCCCATACCAACTGCCTTCCCGGTTTTTGGGTCTGATGCCACAATGAAAGCAAAACTGCCTCTGATCAGTTCATTGAGGTGAGTTGCATCCCATTCTTCTTTCCACCAGTTCCCCTCGCGGTAGAGGTCAGAAATCTCATTTACGTCCCATTCACGGACTGTCAGGATTTCAATATTGTCTTTACCGGTCATAAATCACACTTTTGGAAAAATAAATTACGGGATCTCTTTTTTTGTGATCCCTGATGATAATAGATATCTGTAAATTTACTGTTACTCTTCAATACCAAGTGCAAGAAGGAGTTCCTTTACGGGGATTCCGTGTGCCTGGGCACCCTGAGCGATGGTTTCACCGCTTGCCAGTGCGCAACCGATGCAACCCATACCAAATCTCTGGAGGATCTCTACTGCTTCCGGTTTTTCTCTGAGTAGTTCTGTGAATGTGCTGTCTGCTGATAATGTCATATTTCACTTACCTCTGTGTTAATTTCATCTCATATTGAAATTTTGTGAGAAATGTGCGAGGCACACAGGGTGTCAGGCACTCCTTGCTGAATGTGGCAAATGCCATTTTCAGGTTGTATTATCCTGTTTTTTATACCCTGGGATTTCTAAAATATTTCGACATGTAATGAAGTATAGGTATATATATGAGGTCCGGAGGGATATATGCTGGCATTTGAACTGGATTTTTACTGGATTTTCCACGGTTGTGGCAGAAGAAAGAGTCATGCAATTCAGGATTATCACACCCCGGGTGACAGGTGTATCATCTATCAGTGATACCCCTTATTCCTCCCCTGGCCCTCCACAGGCGGAAAAATTGCATGAATTTATATGTCTTTATTCAGAATAGTTTCAATATATGCTGAGCAGATTCAAAATGGGCCTCAAACTTATGGGCGAAACCTTTGGTATTCTTAAAAAAGATAAGGAGCTCGTGCTTTTTCCAATTGTTTCAGGAATCATAACGCTGATTATTATTGCAACTTTCTTTGTCCCGTTTGTTTTTATGGGAATTTTTACTTCAGCAATCGGTACAACAGCCGGTCAGATAGTCATGTTTGCTGTGCTGTTTATATTTTATCTTGTCACTTACTTTGTAGTGATATTTTTCAATGTAGGGCTGATTTCGTGTGCAAAGATTAGAATAGACGGAGGAGATCCGACATTTGGAGATGGTATCACTGCCGCAAAGTCCCACTTTGGAAGCATCTTAACATGGGCTGCAATATCAGCAACTGTTGGTGTGATATTACAGATTATTCGTGGAGATAGCGACAATTTCCTGATGTCAATTCTCTCTTCACTGATCGGTGCTGCATGGAGTCTTGTGACATTTTTCGTAATCCCTGTGATGATCTTTGAGAATATGGGTGCGATTGACGCGATAAAGGAATCGTGGACACTTTTTAAGAGGACATGGGGCGAGACCGTGATCGGAGGATTTTCACTTGGAATTATCTTTATTCCTGCCATAATTCTGATATTTGTGTCATTTGGTCTGCTATCCTTTGGTTCGTTTGAACTCTTCATGGTTGCGATATCAATCTCAGTCTTCCTGTTAATTGTAACAGCGATTCTCCACTCTGCACTTCAGGGAATATTTGTGACAGTGATGTACACCTACGCAAAGACAGGTGTGGTTGCAGAGGGTATCTCAAGAGAGATGATCGAGAATGCATTTGTCCCAAAGAGGGGTCTTCTCTCCGGAAGGGGCGGCGGAAATATCTGAATTATCTTAATTTTTATTTTATAGTGGCGAACGTCTGACACTACAGGGAGAAGGTCCGGACACTCTGAGAGTGTTGGACCTCTGTTAAATCTGTGATTTAGCACAAAACCAAATATTCCCTGAACTCTGTTTTTTGACTATACTCTGATTTCTGCATTGTTTTTAGCCTGTTTTTAGCCTGTTTTTGTCTAAACTGTCCTTATTTTCTTATTTTACCATTTCAGAGAGATCTGAAAACACATCTGAAAAAAGCGCAAAGAGTTTTTACGTCAAAAACATAATCTGAGTAGTTGAATGTCAGGGAGATATAAATGAAAAGAGGAGATACGGCACTGATAATGCTTGGCTGTCCAAAGTACCCGGTACAGGGCAGCATAGCCACTTATCTCACATATAAGCTAAAGAAAAACGGAATTGATGCAGTAGTTGCAGGGACACCGGCAGCTGTTAACTTATTTAAAGTAGCAGACCCTGAAAAGCACTATTGTAACAACTTTAAAAACATTGAACGCTGTATAGGGGATATTGCTGAAGGTAAGACAACATTCCCTGTCTGTTTTGCTCTGGTTCACAACGATGCCGGGGTTTCATACGCTACAACTGCATCTGTTCTTCTGGACACAGAGATGTATGTCATTGCATTCGGCGAAGAAGCCGAAGATCGGGCTTTAGAAATAACCTTCCCTGCCACAAAAATTGTGGTGCCTGCATCGCATAATCCGATGCCGGTAAAAAAGAAAATTGATGAGGTGATCTCATGGGCTGTTTAGAAAAACTGCCATATGAAGTTCTCCTCAAATATGCATCTTTTGGCGAGTGCCGGGACTATGTTAAGAAGAATTATTCTGAAATATATGAAATAAAACCGGGATACAAGATCTTTGACTCATATATTATCGGTGTGCCCCCTATTCTTATTGGCGTTGACGGCGATCGGATAACCTTCCCGTTCACAAAACCCTGCTATGGAACATTCCTTGTTGTGGTTCCGGGTGCTGAAGAGGAGATAAAACGCTTAAAAAACGGGAAAATGCGCTACAAAAAGTGAAATAAATGTTCTGATGGTAAAGTGGCAACTGCCACTTTCATCAGACAGTGTCTGGGACAATGTATGGCATATACATTCTCTGGCAGTAAAATATATAGTCGAAAATCAAACATTTCCGGAAGTCTGTTTTTCGACTATTCTTATATATTTCCGACAATCACTCAAGTTCGGCCATTTCAGCCTCAGTCCGGTCGATTGCATCGGCAAGATCCCTATGATTAAGGCCGTGAGTCATATGCTCGGTTAAGTCCTTGTCTTCTATAATAATAATAATACGTTCAAGGTATGGATCAAAGGTTTTATCCTCTTTTGATTCCAGAACATGCTTGTGTTCCCTGAGTGATGTCGGACTTATGGCAAGTTCCTCTGCTACCTGTTTCATTGTAAGGCCGGAGTTGCACAGTTCCTTCATCTTTACCTGATCAAACGGAAATGTAAAATCATGTTCCCTGAATAGTTTCAGACGTATTCGTGCTCTTGAAACTGTTTTGCTCAGTTTTTTATCTCCAAGTGCTGTTGCGATCTCCGAATCATTCTTTCCGTCATGATATAAAAGAATCAGTGTCGCAAGGTTAACCGGGGAAAGGCTTGTTTTGAAGTACTCACGCTCGGTAATTTCTCTGATAACAAGGGCTATCTCACGTTCTACTGCACCTCTGTCACGTAAAGTACCATGTACACAGGTCATCGGTTCTGTGAGAAGGGTCTTATTTGTAAGCTTTGAAAAAAGGTTAAGGAGATCTTCTTTTCTTTTCGCGTTA